>DASXDG010000451.1:0-2408 GCA_036490795.1 Streptosporangiaceae bacterium | reverse complement strand
TCGGGCGCGTTGACCTTGACCACGACCTTCGTGTTGAAGTCGGCGCCCGCATCGAGGTCCAGGTAGGTGTGCGAGTTCCGGGCGAAGCAGTTGTGGCTCACCACCCCGTTGGCGATGAAGTCGCCGGTACCGGTGGTGATGTCGTACATCGGCACGTCCAGGCCCAGCGATTCGATGGCCACGATGCGGAGCCTGGCGTCGCTCTTGATGGCCACGCCGTCGATGGAGCGCTTCCTGGTGATGGCGGGATCTACGGTATGGAAGAACCGCAGCGCGTCCCGGAGCCCGCCGCGCAACCGGATACAGGTAAGCCCGTTGGGACGGTTGCTCGGCTCCACGGCGAAATCGAAGGCGAACGACTCCAGCGAGGACATTATCCAGTTGAGGATCTCCGGATCGGTGTTCGCGATCCGCAGGCTTCCGCTGTAGCTTCCCTCGGCATCGAAGATCCCGGCCAGGAAACCCTTGCGCCAGTCGGCGGACGGGTTATCCGGCCAGCCGATCAGCCATTCGATCGTCCGGACCTCATCGCGCCTCTGGGTGGCGATCGCCGTCATCCGGCGGCGCGTGGCTGACTCTTCCGAGAAGGTGAACTCCCGGCAGCCGATGCCTATGCGGGCGAGGTAGTCCGTGGTCCGGGCGAACCCTTCTGGATCGGTCAGAGCCAGGCGAAAGTGATTAGAGTAGGAGTTCCCGTTCGGATAGTGCCCGATATGCCCGTCTCCGCGGATTATGCCGCACAGGTAACCGCGCCGGTAGGCGGCGGTCTCCTTAGGCGGCTCCGCGAACCCGCCCACGCCCATCAGCTTGTTGTTGACCGTCAGGTGCGGGCGCTGCAGCGGACCTTGCTCGGTCCCGGTGACGTGCTTCCAGCCGCGCTCGGTCAGGAAGCGGTGATCACCGCTGGAAATCAGCTGCGTGCCGTCCTCCAGGATGACCCGGTAGGCGGGCTTGACCGTGGACCAGTGAGCGAGCACCGTCGTCAGCGCGTACCGGCGATAGTAGCCCTGACGGACCGTGCCGTAGATTTCATCGCCGGTACGCACCTCCGCCATCGGCTTGGTGCGGCCATCCGCCATCAGGATGGGCGTCTCACCCACGCTGCAGTAACTGCACGCATGCTGACAGCCACGGTAGGGATTGACGGTCCACCGGAACGGCATCCGGGAGGCCTCCGGTACCCGGTTCACCACGGACCTGGCCTGCACCTCGTAGAAGGTCATGCCGCGAAAGCCCGGCGTGTCGAAGGTGCGGGCGACCGCGCCGCGCTCGATCAGCGGGAGCGTCCCTTCCCGGCGGACGGCCCCCTGGCCGGCGGCCGTAAACAGGTCACCGGCCTCGGCTTCCAGCGGCTCGTCGAGCCGCAGACTGTCCCAGCGCATGTCCTTCACGATAGAATGGATGTTCGATGATGACAAGTCTGACACGCTGCGGATCGTTGTCAGTATTCAACCCGTCCCGGGCAACGCAGGCCGTCCCAGGCCGGTGGCGTAACCTGCCGCTGAACGGGGCATGAGACGGCCAAGGGAACATCGGACGTTCGCCACGAAAAACGGGCGAAGTACAAAGCCAGAACAATTGGATAAAGACCCCCTCCTGAGGCATATTGAGAGGGTAATCACCCCGGAGCACGACGCGGAGGTTGCTGAATGGCGCTGTCGATGGACGAGCAGCGCGCGCTCGCCGAGATCGAGCGGCGGCTCGCGGCTGACGATCCCGGGCTGGCCACCTGCATGACGTCGTTCCGGCGCCCCGGGCCGGCCCGCGTCCTGCGCTCGCCCCGGGCGCGCATCATCGGCTCGCTGTTCACCGTGCTGGTCGTCGCGATGGTGTCGCTGATGGTCTACGCGATGATCCCGTTCCGCGCGCACAACGCGCGCACCCCCGCCACGCCGAGCGCAGGCACCCCGGGCAATACCGCGATCTCGGCCACCGGGAGCAGCGGGTCCCCGCAGAGCAAGCCGCCCGCGTCCGCCAGCGCTAGCACCAGCGTGAGCGCGACATCCCGGGCGACGTCATCGGCCAAGCCCGCCGCGGGCGCCAAGGCATCGCAGTCCCAGGATCAGGCGGCCGGCCAGGCCGGGTCGACGGCGGCCGGCCCCTAGCTCCCTAAGGATTCCCGCCACAGCTGGACGAGGTAGCGCTCGAGCCCCTCGAGCGTCTTCTTCTCCTGCTGGAACTCGTCGCTGAGCGGATTGCGGTGGTGGTCGAAGAGTTCGGCGTAGCGCCGCGTGACCTGGTCGCGGTTACCCGCGTACACGCGGACTGAGTAGTCCCCGACCCCGCCCGCCAGCCGCAGGCCGCGGACGGCGGTGCCGGCCAGGCCCATGCTGACGCTCAGCTGGCCGCGCAGGTAGATCGTGCCCTTGGCCTCTTCGTCCCAGGCGTCACCGCACGGCGGCGGCGCC
>DASXDG010000450.1:0-2608 GCA_036490795.1 Streptosporangiaceae bacterium | reverse complement strand
TCCCGCACGACGTGGCTGGCCACGGTCAACGAGGACGGCAGCCCGCATGTGACTGCGGTCGGTGCCCTGTGGCTGGACGGCACGTTCTGGTTCCAGACGGGGGCAGGCACGCGGAAGGGGCGGAATGTCGCGCGCGATCCGCGGTGCTCGGTCGCGGTGTCGGTCCGCGACGCGGACGTCGTCATCGAGGGTGACGCTGCGCGAGTGACCGAGCCGGGCGCACTGGCGCGGATCGCGAAGGCGTGGGCGGACCAGGGCTGGCCGGCCGAGCCCGACGACAGCGGGCCAGGCATCACCGCCCCGTTCAACGCACCGTCGCAAGGACCACCACCGTGGAACGTGTATCGCATTGAGCCACGCTCGGCGATCGTGACCTTGGCGACGGCGCCGGGCGGCCTGACTCGTTTCCGGTTCTGACGCTTGCCGACCGGCAAGCCGAGAGCACAGCTAGGAGGTCCATCAGATGAGCAAGGTAATCGCCGGGTTTTCGATGTCACTGGACGGCTTTGTCGCCGACCCGGATGACGGGGTCGACCAGGTCTTCAAGTGGTATTCGGCGGGCGGCACGGACGCTGAGGTCATGGCCGGCGACGGCACGTTCGAAATGTCACGGGAAGGCGCCGAGTTCATCGAGGAAGCAGGCCGGGGCGCCGGGGTGCTGGTGACCGCGCGGCGGACCTTCGACCTCGCGCACGCGTGGGGCGGCAAGCACCCGATGGACGTGCCGATGGTCGTCGTGACCCACCGGGTCCCCGAGGAATGGGCCAATCGCGAAGGATCGCCCTTCACGTTCGTCACCGAGGGTGTCCCGAAGGCCATCGACGTGGCACGGCAGATCGCCGGCGACAAAGACGTCGTGGTCGGCGCTCCCAGCATCACCTGGCAGTGCCTGCAACTCGGGCTCCTCGATGCCATCCACATCGACCTCGCGCCGGTGGTGCTGGGACGCGGGATACGGCTCTTCGATCACCTGACCAGCCTGGTCGAGCTCCTCATCACCGAGGCTTCCGGGAACCCGCACGTCACGCACATCACCTACCAGGTCATCAAGTAGCCGCGAGTCCCCGGCTCACCTGATGAAGATAAGGCCGGTGCGCGAACCCGGCACCGTCACCCCTGCCGTCAACCAAGCGGCCGGCTAGCAAGGCCGGCCCCTGCGGGAGGAACCGATGATCTGCCCTTTGCCGACCTACGGCGACATGCAAAAGACCATGACCGAGCCGGCCGAGGTATTCCAGCTGCAGATCGCCTGGCTTGGCGACGACGCCGCCGAGACACGATGAACGGCGGGGTGGCGGAGCTGACCGCACGAGCCATTATCGACACCAGCTTGTACCTGGTCCTTGCCACCGCGGACGGCACCGGACAGCCGTGGAGTTCGCCCGTCTACTTCGCGCACCACGGGTACGCGGAGTTCTTCTGGGTGTCGGCGCCGCAGGCAGCGCACTCGCGCAACATCGCCGTACGTCCACAGGTCGGCATCGTGATCTTTGACTCGCACGCGGCGATCGGCGCCGGTCAAGGCGCCTACATAAGTGCCGTGGCAGAACAGGTCGGCGGTGACGGCCTGACACAAGGGATGGAGACGTTCTCCCGGCGTTCGCTCGCACACGGCGGCGCGGGGTGGGCAGTCACGGACGTGCAGGCCCATAGTGGCCTGCGACTGTACCGGGCCATCGCCGACTCGTACTCGATCCTGGCCAAGGACGGCCAACCCGACCAGCGCATCCCCGCGCACCCCGCCTGACCGACCCGACGCGAGCAAGCTGTTAGAGATGGTCCCGGTCACCGTGTGTCAACGCCGGCTGAATTTCAGCCGCCGGCGACAACAGGCCTAGGCCAGGCCGGTAGCCTCCGCGTACGTGACTGACCCGCCTAAGTGGGTGATCCAGTGAGCGGCTGGTGCAGAACCGTGCTGTTGGGCGTGCGGGGTTCGCTGGCTGTGTGAGATGTCCCTCTCCCGTCGTCGTGGCGCTGGTGGCCTGGGGAGGTTGATCATGTAGTGATGACCTCCTCGCCCCGCCCGCCGCACGTCGGTGGCCGGCCGGATCCGATAGGCGGGACTACCGCGCCCGGTGGAGAGTCCGCTCCCGCCCGCGGGTACCTGCTGGATAACGCGCGCGACGAGGCGGGCGAGCGGTTCGCTTGGCTGGCCCTGCTGTTCGACGGCGTGACGCGGGGGCACTTCGACCGGCTGGGGGTCAGGGCTGGCTCGCGCTGTTGGGAGGTGGGGGCCGGTGGCCCCGGTGTCCCGGAGGCGCTCGCGGCGGCCGTCGGTCCGGCCGGGCACGTGCTGGCCACGGACATCGACCCGTCGTGGCTGAAGGCAGGCGGCGGGTACGAGGTGCGCCGGCACGACGTCGCCGCTGATCCGCCCCCGGAGCCGGGGACGTTCGACCTGGTGCACGCCCGGCTCGTGCTGGTCCACGCGCGGACCTGCGCTACGGCCGGACACTGCCGCGGGCACTGCGTGAGGCCGGCTTGGTCGATGTCGCCGCGGCGGGCTCTTTCCCGGTCGGCGGGCTGGCCTGCGACCGGCTGGAGGCGGCGACCATCCGGCACGTGCGCGGCGAGCTGCTCGCGGCCGGCCTGGCCGACGACGCCGAGA
>DASXDG010000449.1:0-5306 GCA_036490795.1 Streptosporangiaceae bacterium | reverse complement strand
GGCCGAGGCCGAGCTGGCCCCGCCGGAACTGCCCGAGTCCGCACTGCCGGAGTCGGCGCCAGCGGCGTCGGATTCCTCGATCACGGCGAGCTGCGCGCCGACCGCGACAGTCTCATCCTCGTCCACCTCGATGCCACGCAGGATCCCGGAAGCCGGCGAGGGAATCTCGGTGTCTACCTTGTCCGTGGAGACCTCGAGCAGCGGCTCGTCGACCTCGACGCGCTCGCCTTCCTTCTTCAGCCAGCGCGTAACGGTGCCCTCGGTGACACTCTCGCCGAGCTGCGGCATGGATACGGAGACCGACATGACTAGCGTGACTCCTTAGGCGTGGAAGTGCAGAGGCTTGCCGGCCAGAGCCAGATGCGCCTCGCCGATAATCTCGGACTGGGTGGGGTGCGGGTGAATCAGCTGGGCGACATCGGAGGGTTCCGCGTCCCAGTTGAAGATCAGCTGTGCCTCGGCGATCAGCTCGCCGACCCGGCTGCCCACGAGGTGGACGCCAAGGACCCGGCCGGTCCCGGACGGCGTCTTCTCGGCGATGACCTTCGCCGAACCTGTGGTCTGCAAGATGATGCTCTTGCCATTGCCGCCGAGCGGGTAGTTGACCTCGACGGTCTCGATGCCGCGTTCGGCACACTGCGTGGAGGTCAGCCCGACCGACGCGACCTCCGGGTCGCTGTAGGTGATCCGCGGCACGCCGTCGTAGTCGATCGGCACCACGGGCAGGCCCTGGATCCGCTCGGCGACGAGGATGCCCTCGCCGAACCCGACGTGAGCCAACTGCGGCGTGGCGATCAGGTCGCCGACCGCGGACACGGAGGGAACCGAGGTGCGGCACAACGGATCGACCTTCACATACCCGCGCTCCATCTCGATGCCGGCCTCCTCATAGCCGAGCCCCGAGGAAACAGGCCCCCGGCCCACCGCTACTAGCAGCAGGTCGGCGGACAAGGTCTTGCCGCCGGCCAGCGTGACTTCCACGCCCGCGTCGGAGACGGCGACCGACTCGAACCGGGCACCGAGCTCGTAGGTGATGCCGCGGCGGCGGAACGCCCGCTGCAGCGCCTTGGACGATGCCTCATCTTCCAGCGGCAGCAACTGCGGCAGCATCTCGACGATTGTCACCTCGGCGCCGAATGACCGCCAGACCGAGGCGAACTCGACCCCGATCACGCCGCCGCCGAGGATGATCGCCGAGGAAGGCACGTAGTCGAGCGTCAGCGCCTCGTCGGAGCTGATGACCCGCGAGCCGTCGAGCTCGAGCCCGGGCAGGCTCTTCGGCACCGAGCCGGTGGCCAGCACGATCTGCGGAGCGGTGTAGACGTCGTCGCCCACGCGCACGCTGGTCGGGGACTCCAGGCGCCCCTCGCCGGTGATCGTGTCGATCTTGCGGCTCGCGATCGTGGACTGGAGGCCCTTGAACAGGCGGTCCACCACGGAATTCTTGTAGGACTGGACCCCCGTCGGGTCGATGCCCTCGAACGCGGTCTTGACGCCTACGGCGGCGCTGTCCCTCGAGTGGTCGGCGATCTCGGCCGCGTGCAGCAGCGCCTTGGTCGGGATGCAGCCGCGGTGCAGGCAGGTCCCGCCGACCTTGTCCCTCTCGATCAGCGCGACGCGCTTGCCAAACTCGGCAGCCCGCAGTGCGCAGGCGTACCCGCCGCTGCCACCACCGAGGATGACGATGTCGTAGCTGAACTCAGCCACCGCTAACCCCTTCCTAGCCTTCCTGGCCGCAAAGCCCGGTCCATCATCTCATTCGCCGATCGCGAGATCGCCCGAGGCCATGTCCTGGGCCACCTGTACCAGCGTCCGGACGGCCGCGCCGGTTCCGCCCTTGGGCGTGTATCCGTACGGGCCGCCGTCGTTGTAGGCGGGCCCGGCGATGTCCAGGTGCGCCCACGCCACGCCTGCCGGCGCGAACTCACGCAGGAAGTGTCCCGCGACCAGCATGCCTCCTGCCCGGTCCGGCGGCACGTTGGCGATGTCCGCCACCGCCGAGTCCAGGCCCTTGCGCAGGTCGTCGGGCAGCGGCATCGGCCACATGGCCTCGCCCGCCCGCTTCGCCGACGCCGCGACCGCGGCCGCGACCGAGTCCGACGAACCCATCACTCCGGCCGTCCGGTTGCCGAGCGCAACGGTTTGCGCGCCGGTGAGCGTCGCCACGTCCACGACCAGATCCGGCCCGTCGGCGCCGGAACGCACCAGCGCGTCCGCCATGACCAGCCGTCCTTCCGCATCGGTGTTGAGCACCTCGACGGTCTTCCCGCCGTAGATCGTGATGACGTCCGACGGCCGCTGCGCAGCGCCCCCGGGCATGTTCTCCGCGATCGACATGTAGCCGATCACGTTTACCGGAAGCCGCAGCGCCGCGATCGCCTGCAGCGCGCCCAGCACCGCCGCCGCCCCGCCCATGTCGGATTTCATCGTTTCCATGGACTTCGGCGGCTTCAGCGACAGCCCGCCGGAGTCGAACGTTATTCCCTTGCCGACGAACGCGACGGTCTTGGCAGCCTCGGGGTGAGTGTACTCAAGCCGGACCAGCCGCGGTGGGTGGACTGAGCCCATACCCACCGCCATGATGCCGCCGTACCCCTCCTTGCCGAGTTCGTGCTCGTCTAGTACTTGCACGGCCAGGCCGCTGGCCGCCGCGACGCGGGCGGCGGCCTCGGCCAGGCCGGCCGGCACCAGGTCGGCGGGCGGGGTGTTGATCAGGTCGCGTACCAGCGTCATCGCCTCGGCCAGCGCGCGCGCCCTGGCGGGTCCGTCGTCACCGGCGGTGTGCAGCACCAGCTCGACGTCGGCCGCCGGGATCGCCCGGTATCGCCGGAACGAATAGCCGCCGAGCATCGCGCCCAGCGCGACCGCCTCCGCTTGCTCCGCCGATTCGGCGGGAAGTGCGAGGCTTATCACACGGCGTTCCGGTGTGCCCGCTTCGGCCTCTTTGGGCCGGAACGCGCTGTGGCTAGACAGCAGATCGCGGATTGCCGTGCCGGCCGCCCGGCGCAGCCGCTCATCGTCTAGCCCGTCCTCAGTGCCCAGTCCGACGGCCACGACCAGCGGAGCGGCAACCCGCCCGGCGGTGGGGATCTTACAGATCTCTTCCAGTTTGCCGGTGGCGCCCAAAGCTACTAGCAGAGCCGTCAGGTCCGTGTTATCAGTAGTCAGGGCTTCCGCAATCTCTGCCGCTCCCTGCGCCGCTCGCGGGCCATCCTGAGTGTGGAAAATCCCGATGACGAGGGCGTCAGCGCTCGATGTGGCCGGCGCTGACTGGCTGGTGTACAACGTGACCGTCATTCTGCTGATCGTAGGGCATGTGCTGCAACCTTCCGCGCCCATGGGCTGTCAATACAGATAGAGCACAACGGTGCCACTACTAGAGGTAACATCTCGTGATCTCAGAGTAACGTCACCCGGTGGGGAGCTGCCGGGGATCGGCTTCCTCGGCCATGGCGGATAAGGGGTACACATGCGCACGGTGAGCGCGGTCAGCCGGCGGGGATCGGCCCGGTGACCGTCTACGGGGACGTGCTGGAGCGGGCGAGCCCGAGGAGCAGGGCCGGCGGTGCCCCTGGCCTGTTGCCCGCCGACATGACCGCCGCGGCGATGCGGGTGGTCTGGGCCTGGCCCGCGCTGCTGATGTTCTTCGTCGGCTGCTATCAGGTGACGCGGCCCGAGTTGTGGCGCGATGAGCTGTCCAGCTGGTCATTCGCGTCCCGCCCGGTGCCTGAGCTGGTGGACATCATCAGCCACAGCAACGCTAGCCAGCTCTCCTATTACCTGCTGCTGCACTACTGGATCGCCGCGTTCGGCGATTCGGTGTTCACCATGCGGCTGCTGTCCGTGCTGGCCATGACCGGGGCGGCGGCCTGCGTAACGCTGGTCGGGCGGCGCCTGGCCGGGTCGCGGGCGGGGCTGCTGGCCGGGCTGGTGTTCGCGCTGGTGCCGAGCATCTCCCGGTTCGCGCAGGAGACTCGCTTCTACGCGCTTGAGGTGCTGGTCGCGATGCTGGCCACGCTGCTGCTGCTGCGTGCGATCGAGCGGCCGGCACCACGCCGGTGGGCGGCCTACGCGCTGTGCGTGGCGGTACTCGGCTACGTCGACCTCGTCGCCTTGTGCCTGCTGGCGGGTCATGTGGCGGGTGTCGCGATCCGCTGGTGGCAGCAGCGCGAGATGCGGCTGGCCTGGTTCGGGCCGGCCGCGCTAGCCGGGTGCCTCGCCTGTGTTCCGATGGCCTTGGTCGGGCTCGGGCAGGCAGGCCGCCAGGTCGGGTGGATACCAAGGCCGGGACTGTCGCTGACCGCCTTCTCGTTTTTCGGCCGGAACCTGTTCTACTCGACGTCCGCCGCCGCCGCGCTGATCATCGTGGCCGTACTGGCCTGGGCGGTGGCCTGGCGCGCGGCCGCGTTCGCCACCTCGGTCGCGATCGCGCCGGTCGTGGTCGTATGGGGAATCTCGCAGGGGCCGGTGTCCTACTTCTTTCCCCGCTACCTGCTGCTCACGATCGGCGCCTGGGCTGTCCTGGCCGGCATCGCGCTGAGCAAGCTCGATCTGCGGATCGCGGCGGCCGCGGTCATGGTGTTCGGCGTCCTCGTCGCGGGCGATCAGCGGGTGATCAGGGAGCCGGGCGCGCACAACTGGGCGGTGTACCCGCTTAACCCTGGCACCGCCTACTGGGATTTCTCCGGCGCGGCCACCGTCGTCGCGGATGGCATCAGGCCAGGCGACGGCATCGCGTACCCGACCGGCCTGAACCGCTGGGAGATGGTCGACTACGGCGTCGAGTACTATCTGAGCCGTGACCTCCGCGCCGCGGACATGCCCCGTGAGGTCTTCGTCTCCAAGTCCGCCGCCTCGGTCGGCGCCCTGTACGCGAGCTTGTGCCTGCACCCGGCCAGGTGCCTGGCCGATGCCAGCCGGGTCTGGATCGTCGCCTCGGGTCACACCAAGAACCCGTGGCGCCAGCTCACCGTCAACGAGGTCGCGGCGCTGAAGCCGCACTATCGCGTCGAGCGCGTCATTCACCGGCACAGCATCAGCATCTACCTGCTCACCCGGGACAAACCCGCATCCGGCAGCGGCCGCTCCTCAGGCCGGGCGCCAGCGCGTGGTTGACGGGACGAATGTGGTGAGGGGTGCACGTGTGTTACCGGGGCGTCCGCGGTTAGCTGGCTGGCGCCGCGGTTAGCCGGCGCCGACGTCGTCATTAGCACGGTAATTATGTGCAACGCGGCAGAAATACCTGCTCACAGCAGAGTTTTCTACCGCGAAGAAGCGATGTTCCGTGTTGATGGCCGGGTGGGACG
>DASXDG010000448.1:0-15820 GCA_036490795.1 Streptosporangiaceae bacterium | reverse complement strand
CAACGCCTACAGCGGTGACAACGGGCGGGCCGCGGTCACGGCGGACGTGACCGGCCAGGAGCTGATCTACTCGACCGGGAACGCGGGCAACGGCAGCAACCCGCAGCCAGCGGGCGTCATCGCCGGCACCGGCGCGCAGCTAATCAAGCCGTCGAACCAGCCCGAGTCCGCGCAGACTCCGGGAACGCCGGCCCCGGTGGGCAGCTTCAGCGTCACCGAGCTCACGGCGGCCGCGGGCTCCACGACCGCCGGCCTGCAGAAGTGGGTGTTCAGCGGCACCGCTGGCCAATGGCAGCTGGCCTACACTCTGCAGGCGGGCCTGAACCTGGGCAAGCCGTACCCGGTCCGCGGCTACCCGAACGGGGTCAACTCCGCGACAAACCTGCCCTGGTCGCGTGCCACCGACGGCCTGCGGAACCTCACCGGCCGGGTCAACCCGGACGGCACGGTGACGATCTGGGCCATCACCTCGACCGTCAGCGGCGGCGGAGACCAGGGCGCCGACCCGAACAAGCTGGTCGAGGTCACCGATAAGTTGTCCGCCGCCGCCACCACCGCCACCTCGCGGGCGAAGGGGGCCTGTGGCGCGCAGGCCCCCTCCCGAGGGGGCCCGTGCGCCGCGAGGCTCCTTGGCGCAAGGGGCTTGTGGCGCCTCAACCACCTCTGGGCTACGTGCCATTGTTAGGTCATGGCGACGTTTGCGGAACTCGAGGCGGAGGCCCTGGCCGCGCCGTTCTCCGGCTGGGACTTTAGCTGGCTCGATACCAGGACGAGTACCGAGCCGCTCCCCTGGCGGTACGAGAACGAGGTGGCCGGCTACGCCACCACGACGCGGACCCTGCTGGATATGGGTACCGGTGGCGGAGAAGTGCTGGCCAGGCTGCGCAGGCCCGCCAAGGCCGTCGCCACCGAAAGCTGGCCGCCCAACGTGCCGGTGGCGGCGCACCGGCTCCGGCCACTCGGCGTCGGAGTCGTGCAGACCGAGGGCGCGCCGGACAACGACACTCAACCGGACGATATGCCGGACACGATGCCGTTCAGGGACGGATCGTTCAACCTGGTGACCAACCGGCACGAGTCGTTCACTGGCGCCGAGGTGGCCAGGATCCTGGCGCCAGGCGGTGTGTTCGTCACGCAACAGGTTGACTACCGCAACGATGACGACCTCTACCGGCTGCTTGCCATGGATGTGCCGGAAGGACCGGATAGCTGGCTGCCACTGGCCCAGCGGCAGCTGGCTAGCGCGGGGCTGCGCGTGATCACCGCCCGGACCGGCAGTGAGCGGACGCGGTTCCACGACGTTGCGGCCGTGGTTTATTACCTGCGCGTGGTCAGTTGGGCGATACCGGGGTACGGCAGGGAAAAGCTGCGCGCGGCCTGGGCCGACCCGGATCGCTGGCCGGCTGATGTCCGGACGCGCCGATTTCTGCTCATTGCTATGAAGGGGGCAACATGACGTTGCGCGATATCGCGGAGGCGACCGACGGGCTGGGGTGGCGGCTCGTCGTGGGCGAGCTGCGCACCCAGGTACTGACCGGCTCGCTGGCCGAGGCGGCGCAGGTCGCCGCGCGGGTGGCCGAGGCAGCCGGCCAGGACGCCGGCGGGCACCTGCGGCTCGATGTCCGGACGGACCGGCTGCACCTGGCGCTCTACTCGCTCGGCACCGGATCGGTGACCGCTCAGGATGTCGAACTCGCCGGCCTGATCTCGGCGGCGGTCGGCGACATGGGGCTGAAGACCGATCCTGGCCGGGACCGGACGGTCCAGCTGATGGAGATCGGCATCGACGCCCTGGACATTGCCGCTATCCGCCCGTTCTGGAAAGCCGTGCTCGGCTACGCGAATGAGCCGGGACACGACGGGCCGCAGAACGCCATCGTGGACCCGGACTGGCAGGGCCCGGCGATCTGGTTCCAGCAGATGGATGAGCCCCGCCCGCAGCGGAACCGGATCCACTTCGACATCCGGGTGCCGCGTGAGGAGGCGCAGCGCCGCATGGACGCGGCCATCGCCGCGGGCGGCCGGGTGACCTATGACGCGGAGGCGCCGAAGTTCTGGGTGCTCGCCGACCCGGAAGGCAACGAGATCTGCGTCTGCACCTGGGATGGCAGGTTAGGGAGACCTGTGCTGGCGGGCGTCCTTCACGAGCCGGCGGTACGCGGCGTTGGGGCGGAACTTGATCGGGTTCTTCGCCACGATCGCGGCTCTCGGGATGACCACCCGGGTGTCGATGAGCGGCTTCAGCTCCGGTGGCGCCTCCAGCCAGGACGACGGCTTGGCCGCGGTCTGGGTCAGGCTGGCGCCGACCAGTTGCCCCAGCGAGATCGCCACGATGGTCAGCAGCGCCTGCGCGATGTCGTTGAGGCTCGCGCTTGAGCCCGAGACGACGAGCTGGGATACCCCGGTCAGGCCGATGGCGCCGGGGACGAGCATCCAGAACGACGGCAGGAATGTCACCTGCGCGGGAGGACCGCCGCGCTGGGACTGGACGAAGTACGCGGCGGGCGTGACGACCAGGCCGCCGAGGAACGCGCCGGCCAGTCCGCCGGCTAGCGCGGTCCCGACCGTCTGCGCTCCCCACACCGTGAACAGCACGGCCAGCAGCCAGGGCAAAGATCTGGCTGGCGCGGAAAAGTGCAGGAAGAAGCCGATGCCGACCAGGGCGACACCGATCCAGGGCGCCCACCAGCCGATCGCGACGCCGGGGGGCACCTTGTCCGGGGCCCCGATCAGGTGGCTGCCCAGCAGGATGCCGAACGCCAGTAGCAGCAGCACGTTCAGCCCGTAAACGAGCCGGGACGTGCCCGCGATCATCTCGCCGCTGGCCAGTTCCATGCTGCCGATGGTGAGCGCGGTACCCGGCAGCATGGTAACCAGCGGCGGAATGATCAGGCGGCTGGCCTGCGGCACGTGCAGCTGGTTGGCGAGTACGACCGCGACCACGGTCACCAGCAGCGCGGCGACCACCGGCAGTGCCTGGGACAAGATGCCGAATACCTGCGCGACCAGCTTGAGTATCCCGACGAGCGCGCCGAGAGCGGCGAAGCAGAGCAGGCCGGTCGGCGTCGGTCTGATGATCATGCCCAGCCCGAGGACGAGGATCATGTGACCGGTGACGGTCGTGACCGGCGATCGCCTCGGCGGCGACTCGAGGATCGCGATTATCCGCCTGGCCAGCGTGTCCGGTTCCGGGTGGCCGGACTTAGCCTCGGCGAGCACCTCATAGACCGCGCTGATCTGATCGAGCCGTAGCGTGTTCCCGGCCGAGGGCGCGAAGTCGACGATGGCCTCTCCGGCATAGGGGAGGCGGACGAACACGCCGGTGGGCAGCACGAAGAACCTGGCACCGTGCACGCCGTAGGCATCCGCCACGTGGTCCAGATGTGCGGCCACCCGGCTGGTCGCCTCCCCGCTCATGCACAACGCGGTGCCGAGCAGCCGCAGCAGGTTGATCAGATCCGCACCGCTGGGCGTGACGACAGCCAACTGTTCCTCAGCACTCGCGCCCTCGCTCACGTCACGGCACGTTATCAGCCGCCCGGATAATAACTTCCACGCAGGTCAGTGCCCTCGTGTCACTTGAAACTCATACAGCTCTTTCGACAAACTGCTCGGGTGAGGCCACGCTCTGTAACCTGCATGCTCGGAATGGTCGCCGGCACCCTGCTGATCAGCACATCCGCCAGCGCCGCGTCGGGACACGCCGCCGACTCGGGACACGCCGCCGCGAGCGAACGCGCCGTCCTGCGCGCCTCCACGGTGATGGCGTACCGCGGCGGCACCTTCAGCCTGCAGACCACGTGCCCGGAACCGTCGCGGTCGACCCGCCTGGAGTCGGCGCTGTTCAGCTCCCCTGCCCTGTTGCCGGCTCAGCTGAGCGGGCAGGCCACCTGGACGGTGAGCGTCGCGCCGCGGCAGCGCCCTGGCAACTACTCGATCACGCTGAACTGCTTCGAGCTGGGCACCGGACGGGTCACCGCCGCCGACTCGATACGGGTCGACGTACTCGGCTCGCTGCAGCGAGCTCCCGTCCGCGGGCACCGGCACAGGATCAGGTGAGCTGGGACCACAGCTCGCGATAGGCGCGGGCCGCCTGGGATCTGGGCGCGAAGGCGGTAACGGGCGCCCGCTCCACCGACATCCGCTCGATGAGGGAAAGAGCGGGGATCACCGTGGGAGATACCACCGGCTGTTCCGCGGAAAGCGTCCTTGTTATTTCCTGGTGCAGTTTCTTACTGCGGTCGACCATGGAGAAGAACGCCAGCACGCGCGGGCGGTGTCCGTTGAAGCTCGCCACGAAGTCGGTGAGCTGGTCCAGCGTGCGGACCGACAGGGTAGTCGGGATCAGCGGAACCACGAGAATGTCGGCGGCGTGCAGTACATTTTCCGAGAGCAGCGAGATGCTCGGCGGGCAGTCGAGAAAGAGCGCGTCATATTCGGCGGCCAGCGGGCGGATCAGGCGGGCGAGCCGCTCCGTTGGCTTCTTGACCGATTCGTCGAGAAGGAGGTCGAGATTGCGGTAGGTGAAGTCGGCAGGTAGCAGGTCGAGGTGGTCGAAGTCGGTGCCCTTGATGGCTTCGTCCAGCGCCTTGGTGCCACGGATGAGCGCCTTCCCGCCGCCCTTCACGCGGGGCTTGACCCGGAACAGGAAGCTGGCCGCGCCCTGGGGGTCCAGGTCCCACAGCAGCGTGCGCTGGCCGGCCGCCGCCGACAGGTGGGCCAGGTTCACGGCCGCGGTGGTCTTGCCGACGCCGCCCTTGATGTTGTACGTCGCGTAGATCCTCACTGGTCGCCCTGGGCCAGCAGGGTCTGGATGTGCCGCTGCGTGACCGGACCGGCAAACCGGGCGAACCGGGTGCCGAAGTCGGCGCGCGCTTGCTGCTGGAGGACCGCGAGCCGCCTGTTGATCTCGCCCATGGCCAGCAACGTCGCGGCGAGCGCGGCCCGGCCGGCACTGTCTGTGCGGCCGGCACTGTCTGTGCGGCCGGCGCCGTCGGCGAGCAGTTGCTGGGCGAGCGTGGTGATCTCCTCGCGTTGAACCTGGCTGTCCTGGAACTCGCCGAGGCAGTCTTGCAGCTTCTTCATGTCCGATAGCACCGTGCGGTAGGCAGCCTGGTCGTAGATAGGCGCGAAGAACTCCAGCAGATAGCGTAGCTCCTTGCCGCGTTTGCGCAGGTCGTGCAGCGATTCTGCGGGCGACTGCGCGGTGATCGCGGCGCCGCGCCTGGTGAGCTGACGCACGGCGCGGGCCGTCCGCTCGGTGGCCAGCGCGCCGGCCGGCGTCTGAGCCAACGACCGGGCCAACGACCCGGCCGGCGTCTGAGCCAACGACCGGGCCGGCGGCTGAGCCAATGACTTCGCGGTCCGTGTTTTCCGCTCGCGGCGCGGGTTAGCCTCGCTGAGCTCGGCCAGCGCCTTTGCCCAGTCGTGGGTCAGCGCGCGGAACCGCACCGATCGCAGTCCCGCCGTCAGCGTGCGGAGCTCCTTTGCCCGCTGACGCACCAGGAACTCGCGGAACGGCTCAAGGTCCGCGGGTGAGGCGGCGAGCAGGCCCGCCGAGAGGTCGCCGAAGCCGAGCAGATACACGTCCAGGTCCCTGACCGGCGTGGTCAGATCCCCGAGCCACTTGAATTCGGCCTTGTAGTGCGCGGTCAGGTCGGGAGGCAGCACGTCGCCGAGCAGTTTCAGCGCCGACCGGGTCCGGCGGACCGCGACGCGCAGGTCATGCAGGAACTCGGTGTCGATGTCACGAAGAACGCCATCGACGTTCTGCTCGAGGGTGGTCAGCAGCGAACTCAGCAGCGTGGCGACGGCGGTCTGGGCCGGCATGTCGCCGGTGATCACCGCGTCGACCTTGCCCGAGTAGCCTCCGGGCAGGCGGCCGTCCGCCGCGGCAGCGGCGGCGAAGACGGGCTCGGCGGCCGGGGCGGCGACGGCGGCGAGCAGGCCGGCCGCGCGACGCGCCTGGGCCGGATAGCCGCGGACGTCGCTGACCTGGAGGCGGACCTCAAGATCGGCCCCCGCGGTCGTCGTCTGGTCGGCGAGGACGCGGGCGACCGTCTTGCCGTCGCCGTTGAGCAGCCGGAACGCGCTGCGGGTGCTCACCGCGCGAGCAGCCGGGAGCAATGCCCTCGGGCTGATCAGGGACGCGATGCGGTCGGCGACAGGGCCGTCAGGCAGACTGACCGGCCGGCTGGACTGCCAGCCGGTGACGGGCTGTTCGGCCAGCGTGACGCCGTCGGCGCCGGACAAGATGAGGCGGCCGCCGCGCCGGGTCTGCTCGTGTTCGAGGGCTAGGCCCGCTCCGTAAAGACGCCAGTCGAAGGTATCCAGCCAGGTGCGCCGCCGGGCACCGGTGCCTGCCGCGGCATGCTCCTGGCTGACCGTATACGCCTGGCCGAGCGCTTCTCGGATCGTTTCTTCGCCGCGGGCATCACGCAGCACAAAAGCGCGCGGTTCTGGCGTCATCACATCACGTTCTCCCTGAGTTAACTCTATATTCACCTTCTCCGTGAACCGGCCACGTTATGCCGGTAACAGCGAGGATGTCTGCCGGGCGCGGCATCCCTGCCTGGGCACCGTACTTGGTCACCTTCGCCGCCGCGGCGGCGGCGGCCGCGGTGACGGCGTCGCGGGGCGCGACACCGGCCGCCAGCGCCACGGCGAGCGCGCCGGCGAACGTGTCGCCCGCACCGACGCTGTCGACGGCGGTGACCGGGAAGCCCGGCACGGTCAGCGCGTCCTCGCCCGCCGGGGCCAGCGCCGCACCGTGGGCGCCCGCGGTCACCACGGCGTTGCGGGCGCCGGCGGCCACCAGCGCCGCGGCGGCCGCACGCGCGCTGTCCAGCCCGTGCACGGGGGTGCCGAGGACGGCCGCGGCTTCGGTCTCGTTCACGACGAGCCAGTCGACCCCGGCGGCCACGATCGCGGCCGCGTCGGCTCGCGGCGGCGCGGGCGCCAGGTTGAGCACCACCATGTGCCGCTGGCGCAGCGCCTGCCGCACCACGTCGAGCGGGATCTCGGCGCTGATCACCAGGACGTCGGCGTCACCGACCTGGTCGTGGCTCACCTCGTGGTTGGCACCGGGCGCGACCGTGATGATGTTCTCGCCGCCGGAGTCCACCGTGATCATCGCCAGCCCGGTCGGCACGCCGTCGAGAACGGTAACGGCCTCGGTGTCGATTCCCTCGGCGGTCAGCGCCTTGAGCAGCCGCTGGCCGAAGTCATCGCGGCCGACGCAGCCCACCATCGCGACAATGCCGCCCAGACGCGCGGCGGCCACCGCCTGATTGGCGCCCTTGCCGCCGGGAGTGAACCGGGCCGCGCCGCCGAGCACCGTGGCGCCCGGGCTCGGCAGTTCGGCCACGGTAACCGAGATGTCCATGTTGATGCTGCCCAGTACTGTCACCCGTGGTCTGTCCATTCCCGCACCGTAGCGCGCTGGCCGGCGCGGGAAAACACCGGATCTTACCGGGAGATTACGCGGGCGGCGGTCGCCGAACCCGAGGGTGAGCACCGACGTTCTCCATGGTGAGCGGGCAGTAACGCGACCTCCGACCAGAAGTCCTCCACTCCTATCCGTCTCCGTTAAGGCGGCCGCCGACCTGCCCGCTCACCAAAGGGAGTGCACGATGGCTGACTGGCAATGGATCCTGTTCTGGATCCTGGTCGTCGCCCCGTTCGTCCTGAACGCGCGGCGGATACTGAAGATCCGGCGGGGGAACCACCGGCCGTTCTGAGATTAGGTTGTCTTGAGCACCGGGGCGGGGTGCGCGGCGTGCCAGGCCACGCCGGTCGCGGCCACCGCGGCCAGGGCGGCGGCGAGCATCGCGGCACGGTCTCCGGTCACGCCGCCAGAACCACTGATGGTCTGCGCTATGGCGGGCAGCAGCGCGGCGCCGACAGCGGCGCCGATCTGACGGCTCGTGTTGATCATGCCGCCGACCAGGCCCTGATCCGCGTCCGCCATCCCGCGGCTGGCGATCACCACGGAACCGAACGCGGTCCCCGCGGTACCGAACCCGACCAGCATCACGGTCAGCAGGACCGGGCTGTACCCGGTCGCGGGGAGCCGGGTGAGCACGGCGAAGCCGAGCGCTGCGGCGGCGCCGGTCAGCACCAGCAGGCGGCGGATGCCCATCCGGCCGGCCAGACGCGGGCCGAGCAGGCCCATCGCGAACCCGACCACCCCTTGCGGAGCGATGACCAGACCGGTGACCAGAGGCGATTCATGCAGCACCTGCTGCAGGTACAGCGACATGACGAGCATCTCACCGCCGTTCCACAAGCCGAGCAGGAACGCGAGCGCGACGCCGTCCCTGATGCCCTTCTTGTGCAGCAGACCGGGGCGGACCAGCGGCGTGGGGTGCCTGTGCTCCGCCTTGCCGAACGCGACGACGGCGGCGGCCGCGGCGAACGCGGCGACGACGATCAGCGGCGACGTCCAGCCGAACTGGGTGCCCTGCGAGACGGCGAACACGGCGAGCGCGACGGCGGCCGTGATCAGCAGCGCACCGCGGATGTCGAGCGTCCTCTCCCTCGTGCTGGCCTCATTGCTGGCCTCCTTGCTGGCCGGGGTCCGCGCGATGAGGCGCGGCGCGAGCGCGGCCGCGATCAGGCCGACCGGCACGTTGACGAGGAAAACCGCCCGCCAGCTGGTGAACTGCACCAGCACCCCGCCGAGCACCTGTCCGGCAACGAAGCCAACGGAGGAGACGGCGCCGTACAGGCCGATGGCACGGGTGCGTCGCGGCCCTTCCGGAAAGCCGGTGGTGATGAGGGAAAGCGCGGCGGGCGCGACGATCGCGGCACCGGCGCCCTGGATCACGCGGGCCGCGATGAGCAGAACGGGTTCCTGCGCCAGGCCGCCGGCCAGGCTCGCCACGGTGAAGACCAGCAGGCCGGTGATGAACATGCGGCGGCGGCCGAGCAGGTCGGCGGCACGCCCGCCGAGAATGAGCAGGCCGGCGAACGCGATCGCGTACCCGGTCACGACCCACTGGACCTGTGACTGGGCGAGGCTGAGTTCGCGTTCAATGCTAGGAAGCGCAACGTTAACTATGGAGAAATCCAGGACGACCATGAAAGCTGCGGTAAGGATGAGGGCAAGCTGGCGATTCGGTGCGGCTGCGGCGGGCATGATACCAATCGAATACGGGACGGATCGTTTCGTAAGTCTGTGAGGTGCAACCTGGTGGGTAACAGAGATATTCCTGCATCTGGGACGGTTTTCGACTCCCCGGCGATTTCTGGCGGGCCTGCCGGTCCGGGCGCGGACAGCGAGTCGCCGGCCCAGCGGGGGCGACCGCGCAGCGCCGAGGCGGACCGGGCGATCCTCGACGCGGCCGGCACGCTGCTCGCCGAGCGCGGGCTGACCGGAATGTCCATCGAGGAGGTGGCCGCCAGGGCGGGCGTCGGCAAGGCCACGATCTACCGGCGGTGGCCGTCCAAGGGCCTGCTGGCGCTGGACGCTTTCATGGTCATGTTCCGGTCGCTGCAGCCGCCCGTGGACACCGGATCGTTGCGCGAGGACCTGCGGTACGCGCTGCGCGCTTGGGTGCGCGCGGTGACCACCACCCCGTCCGGGCGCCTGCTCTCTTCGCTGATAGCCGAGGCCCAGCACGATCCGGAACTGCACGCCGCGTGGCGCGGCCGGGTGCTCGCGCCGCTGCGCGCCCAGCATCGCGTCGTGCTCGAACGCGCCGTGGCGCGGGGCGAGATGTCGCCGGACGTGGACCAGGATGTCGTGCTCGACCTGTTCTTCGGCGCCGCCCAGCACAGGCTGCTGCTCGGGCACCTGGAGCTCACCGAGGATTTCGTCGAGTCGGTGGTCGACGTACTCCTAGCCGGAATCCGGGGCGGCATCACACAGGCAACAGCGACCTGAGGACGATGGCGCGTCGGATGTTCAGTTGACGGCGTCGGGCGCGCCGCGCACCTTTCGCGACAGCGCGGATGGTGGCCGGATGGTGGAGGGTAAGGGGTCGGATCCGACCCCTTACCCTCCACCATCCGGAAACGGCCCCGGCCAGCGGCACAGGCAAGTACCGACGAGCTACCCGAGCACCGCCTCGGCTTCGATCTCGACCAGCCAGGCCGGATCGAGCAGGCTGGCCACCACGACCGCGCTCGCCGCGGGCCGCACGGAAGCGAACACCTCGCCGTGCGCGCGGGCCACCTCCGGCCAGTAATCGGCGCGGGTGAGGAAAATGCGGGTGCGGGTCACCTGCTCCAGGCTGGAGCCCGCCTTGCCGAGCGCCTCGCCGATCAGGTCGAGGCAGAGCCGGGCCTGGGCGTACGGGTCCGCCGGCGGGGGCGAGCCGTCCGCGGCGATCGGCGCGGTCCCGGCGACAAGAACCCGGTCGCCGCACACCACCGCGCGCGAGAATCCGAAAGCGCCCTCGTAGGGCGAGTGTCCGCTAATCCGCCGAATCTCCACGTAGATGACCCTATCGGAGGGGTTACTCCGGCCCCGTTTGGGCACCTCGAAGGTGCGGTTAGCCAAACAGCCTGTTTACGTAATATCGTGTTGGTAGCGCACTAGGAGGGATCTCCCGATGGAACAGATGCTGAGGAACTTGTGGTCGCGGCTCACCGCGTGGATGCACAGCCCGGAGCGCTCGGAGCAGGCGAGCCAGGCGACGCGTAAGGCCAAGGACGCGGTCCGCGACCTGCGCGGCAGCGACGCCGGACGCAAGGCGGAATCCGCCGTGCGCGACCTGCGCGACAGCGACGCCGCCCGCAAGGCCGAGTCCGCGATGCGCGACCTGCGCAACAGCGAGACGGCGCGCAACCTCGAGACGGCGGCCAAGGACTTCGGCCGTGAGCTGCGGGACGGGGAAGTCGGCCGCAAGGCCAAGGACGCATTGCGCGACCTGCGCGACGGCGACGCTGGCCGTAAGGCCAAGCAAGCGCTCCGCGAGCTAGGCAACAAGCCGCGCGACTAGCGGATCCCGGGACCAACCCCCGCATTTGACCAGCCCGGATGTGAACGCTAACGTCAGCCCCGGACGACCCAGGCTGACCAGAGCGTGGCCGGGGGATGGCCAAGGCGAGGGAGGCATTGCCATGGCGCCGCAACCGGATGGCAAAAGGCCCCCCGTGATGGCCGATGTCGCCCGGCTTGCCGGGGTTTCGCACCAGACGGTGTCCCGCGTCCTCAATGATCACCCGAACGTGCGCGCCCACACGCGCGACCGTGTTCTCGCCGCGATCCGCGAACTGGCCTACCGGCCGAACGCCGCCGCCAGGACCCTGGTCACCCGGCGCACGCACACGCTGGGGGTGATCAGCGTGGACACCATGCTGTACGGCCCGACCTCCATGCTGTACGGGTTCGAGCGGGCCGCCCACGACGCCTACTTCGTCTCGATCGCCAGCCTGCCGGCCCTCGACCGCAGGTCGATGCTCGGGGCGGTGGACAGGTTCGTCGGCCAGGGCGTCGAGGGCATCATCGTCATCGCCACGCACGATTCCGGGGTAGCCGCCCTCGCGCACGTCCCGCCGGGGGTGCCGATCGTCGCCCTCGGCTGCGGCACCCACGCCAGCATCAGCTCGGTAGCGGTGGACAACGAGGAGGGCGCCGCCTCGGCGACGCGCTACCTGCTCGGACTCGGGCACAAGACCGTTCATCACATCGCCGGCCCCGCCTCCAACCTGGACGCCAAGGAGCGGGTGGCCGGCTGGCGGAAGGCGCTGCGCGCCGCGGGTGCGCCGGAGCCGGCGGTGCTGGCCGGTGACTGGTCGGCGGCCTCTGGCTACGAACTCGGCGGCCAGCTCCGGCAGCCGGTCACGGCGGTCTTGTGCGGCAACGACACGATGGCGCTCGGCGTGCTGCGCGCCCTCGCCGAGCGCGGGTTGCGGGTGCCCGACGACGTGAGCGTGGTCGGTTTCGACGACATCCCGGAGGCCAGCTACTACACGCCGCCGCTGACCACGGTCCGGCAGGACTTCGGCGAGGTCGGCAAGCAGGCGCTAAACGTGCTGGTCGAGCGCATGACCGACGGCGTCGCCGCCGGGCCGAAGGTCCGGGTCAGCCCCGAACTGGTCACCAGGCAAAGCGCCGCCGCACCGCGCGGATAGGACTGCCCTATATCCGGAAAAGCGCGTTATGATAGGCCAGCCAGTCAGATGTTAGCGCTAACAACAGGCGGTTGAGGTGCGTGAGACGGTCGGCTACGTGGTTGGCGTTGACTTCGGCACGTTGTCCGCGCGCGCTCTCGTGGTCCGGGTCAGCGACGGCGCCGAACTGGGCACCTCGGTGCATGAATACGCGCACGGCGTCATCGAGCGCGAGCTAGCGGGCAAGGAGCTGCCGCCGGACTGGGCACTGCAGGATCCGGCCGACTACACCGAAGCGCTCGGCAAGACCATCCCGGTCGCGCTCAGCCAAGCAGGGATCGACCCCGCCCAGGTCATCGGCATCGCCACCGACTTCACGGCGTCGACCTGCCTGCCGGTGACGAAAGACGGCACTCCCCTGTGCCAGCTCGACCACCTGCGAGCGCGTCCGCATGCCTACCCGAAACTGTGGAAGCACCACGCCGCCCAGCCGCACGCGGACCGGATCAATAACCTGGCCCGCGTCCGCAACGAACCCTGGCTTAACCGCTACGGCGGCAAGATCTCGGCCGAATGGCAGTTCGCCAAGGCACTGCAGGTCCTCGACGAGGATCCGGACATCTACGCCCGGGCCGACCGCTGGATCGAGGCCGCCGACTGGATCAGCTGGCAGCTCACCGGCCGGGAGACCCGCAACGCCTGCACGGCCGGCTACAAGGGCATCTACCAGGACGGGGCCTATCCCTCGCGAGATTTCCTCGCCGCGCTCGACCCGCGTTTCGCCGGGTTCGCGACGGACAAGCTGGAGCACCCGGTCTCGCCGCTCGGCGGTAAGGCCGGGCAGCTCACCGCCGGGGCGGCGGCCCGCACCGGCCTCCCGCAGGGCATCGCGGTGGCCGTCGGCAACGTGGACGCGCACGTCACCGTGCCCGCCTCGGGAACCGTCCAGCCCGGCACGATGATCGCGATCATGGGCACGTCCACCTGCCATGTGATGAACGGGGACACCCTGGCCGAGGTCCCCGGCATGTGCGGCGTGGTCGACGGCGGCATCGCGGCGGGCTCGTGGGGCTACGAGGCGGGACAGAGCGCGGTCGGCGACATCTTCGCCTGGTTCACCCGGTTCACCGGCAAGACCCACGACGAGCTGACCCGCGACGCGCGAGACCAGCCGGTCGGCCGGCATGGCCTGGTCGCCCTGGACTGGCTCGGCGGCAACCGGTCGGTGCTGGTGGACGCCAGCCTGTCCGGCGTGGTCGCCGGCCTCACCCTGGCCAGCACCCCCGCCGACGTCTACCTGGCGCTGCTCGAGTCGACCGCGTACGGCACCCGGATGATCATGGACACGTTCACCGCGTCCGGCGTCCCGGTCAACGAGCTGGTCGTGGCCGGCGGCCTGGTGCGGAACGACCTGCTCATGCGCATCTACGCGGACGTGACCCGCCGCCCGCTGAGCGTCATCACCTCCGCGCAGGCACCCGCGCTCGGCTCGGCCATCCACGCCGCCGTCGCGGCCGGCGCCTACCCGGACATCCCCGCCGCCGCGGCCGCCATGGGCCGCCGCGCCCGCGACGCCTACCTGCCCGACCCGGCCCGCGCCGCCGCCTACGACGAGCTGTACGCCGAGTACGCCCGGCTGCACGAGTACTTCGGCCGGGAAAACCAAATCCTTCATGACCTTCATAACAAGCGCGGTGTTACGGCATGAGCATCGAGGAGTTGCGTTCGGCGGTCCACGCCCTGCACCTGGAACTGGTCCGTAACAACCTCGTCGCCTGGACCAGCGGCAACGTCTCCGCCCGGGTGCCCGGCCAGGACCTGATGGTGATCAAGCCGTCCGGGGTGTCCTACGACGAGCTCACGCCGGAATCGATGGTCGTCTGCGACCTGAGCGGTGCTCGGGTCGGCGACGGCCTAAGCCCGTCGAGCGACGCGGCCACGCATGGCTATATCTACCGGCACCTGCCGCACGCCGGCGGCGTCGTGCACACGCACTCCGCGTACGCGACGGCGTGGGCGGCCAGGGGCGAGGCGATCCCGTGCGTGATCACGGCGATGGCCGACGAGTTCGGCGGCGAGATCCCGGTCGGCCCGTTCGCGCCGATCGGTGATGAACGGATCGGCAAGGCAGTGGTGGAGACACTTGCCGGGAGAAGATCGCCCGCGGTTCTGATGAAAAGTCATGGAGTATTCACGGTCGGCGGCTCCGCCCGGGCGGCGGTGAAAGCGGCGGTGATGTGCGAGGACGTCGCTCGCACCGCGCACCTGGCCCGGGCCCTGGGCACGGTGGAGCCGCTCCCCCAGGAGCACATTGACGCGCTGCACGAGCGCTACACGAACCACTATGGCCAGAGAGGGTGAGCAGCAATGAAGCCGCGCATCGGAATCCTCGGCATCATGCAGGATCTGTACGACGACATGGTCCCGGGAATCGCCCAGCGCCAGGAGGGCTACGCGGCTGAGCTCGCCGCGCAGCTCGCGGACGTGGCCGAGTTCATCCCGTCCAAGGCGATCAAGTACCGCGAGGATGCCGAAGCCGCGATGCGCTCGTTCGAGGACCAGGACCTGGACGGCGTGCTGGTCGTGATGCTCACCTACGGCCCGGCGATGCGGGTCGCGCGGCTGCTGTCGGAATCGCGGCTGCCGGTCTGCCTGGCCAACATCCAGCCGGACCCGAACGTAACTCCTGCCTGGGACATGGCCGACATGACCTATAACCAGGGCGTGCACGGAGCGCAGGACACGGCCAACGCCATGGTCAGGGCCGGCAAGCGGTTCGCGGTGCTGACCGACGACTGGAGATCTTCGGGTTTTAAGGCGGACGTCGGCCGCTGGGCGCGGGCAGCGGCGGCGGTGAGTGCGTGGAAGAAGCTCAAGGTAGCGATCTTCGGCTACGCCATGAACGAGATGGGCGATATCCGGGTCGACGAGTCCGCGCTCGTCCGCTCGCTGGGACCGGCGATCCTCTCGGTGGCCCAGGGCGATCTGTACCGCGGCATGCAGTCCGTCACCGACGCCGAAATATCCGGACTCGTAAATTACGAAAATGAACATTTCGAGATCGATGCACGGCTGTCCGCGGTCGAGCGGACCGATCACGCGCGGATGCAGATAGCGATCCAGGCGATCCTGGATGAGCGCGGGTTCGGCGCGTACACCGCGCACTTCGACGCGATCGGCGAAGACGGCCGGTTCTCCCGGCTGCCGCTTGCGGCCGCGTCCTCGCTGATGGCTCGCGGCTACGGATACGCGGCCGAAGGCGACGTGCTCACCGCCTGCCTGGTCTACGCCGGGCACAAGCTGATCGGCGACGCGCACTTCACCGAGATGTACGCGATGGACTTCCCGTCGGACTCGATCCTGATGAGCCACATGGGCGAGGGGAACTGGAAGATCGCCCGCACCGACCGCCCGGTCCGGCTGATCAAGCGCCCGCTCGGCATCGGCCGCCTCGCCGACCCGCCGACGTTCCTGTTCCAGTACCAGCCAGGACCCGCGACGCTGGCCACGCTCGTTTCGCTGGAAGGCACCAAGTTCCGGCTCGTCGTCGCCGAAGGCGAGAACCTGGACAGCGTCCCGCTGCCCGCGCTCGAGATGCCATACGGCCAGTTCCGCCCCGCGACCGGCGTGCGTTCCTGCCTCAACGGCTGGCTCGCCGCCGGCGGCCCGCACCACGAGGTGATGAACCTAGGTCACCACGCCGCCGACTGGCAGGTCTTCTGCCAGCTAACCGGCATCGAATTCGTCCAAGTCTAGCCCC
>DASXDG010000447.1:0-12113 GCA_036490795.1 Streptosporangiaceae bacterium | reverse complement strand
GATCGTCGGTTACACGATCTTCAATGACTGGTCAGCGCGGGACATCCAGCGGCGGGAGGGACGGCTTCCTTTCGGCTTCGCGAAAGGCAAGGACGGCGCGCATACGCTCGGCCCCTGGCTGGTCACCGCCGACGAGCTCGACGAGTACCGGACCGGCGACGGCTACCTCGACCTCACCATGACCGCCGAGCTGAACGGCCAGGTGCTGGGCTGCGACTCCCTCGCCAGCGCCTCGTGGACGTTTGGCGAGCTGATCGCCTACGCCTCGGCGGGTGCCAAGGTCGCCGTGGGCGACGTCTTTGGGTCCGGCACCTGCGGCGGCGGCTGCCTCGCCGAGATCTGGGGGCGGGCCAGGCGCAGCGAGCCCCCGCCGCTGTCGCCCGGCGACGTCGTGACGCTGACCGTCGAGGGCATCGGCACGATCAGCAACCGCGTCGTCGCGGGCGCCCCCGACGCCTATCTCCCCCCGGCCCGGCCGCGGGCCCGCGGCCCCCGCCACTAGCGCAGGACCAGCCCGCCGTCCACGCACACGGTCTGGCCGGTCAGGGCGGCCGCGCCATCCGAGGCGAGAAACGCCACCGTGGCCGCTACATCGCTGGGTACCAGCGTGCGGGGCAGCGCCTGGCGGGACCGCACGTCGTCGAAATGGGCAGCGGGCTCGGCCCCGCGGGTGGCCGGGGTATCGGTCAGCCCGGGGGCGACGCAGGTCACGGCGACCCCGTCGCCGCCGAAGGCGCCCGCGAGCGTCCTGGCCATGGCGACCAGCGCGCCCTTGCTCGTCACGTAGGCCAGCATGTCCCCGGACGGGGGAGCCCAGACGGTATTCGACGTCACGAAGATGACCCGGCCGAAGCCGCGCGCGGCCATGCCGGGGATGAAGGCCTGGGTCAGCAGCAGCGCGGCCTCCACGTTGACCGCCTGCACCCGCCGCCAGCCAGCCAGCTCCACGGTGGCCAGGTCAGCCCGGTCGAAACAAGCCGCGGCGTGCACCAGGACGTCGCAGCGCCCATGCTGACGGAGCACCTCGGCGGCGGCCGCGCGGACCTGATCCTCGCGGGCCAGGTCGACCGGCGGATCGCCCGCCTGGTCGAGGCTGAGCACCGTATGGCCCGCGGCGGCCAGCTCAGCCACGATCGCGCCGCCGATGGCGCCAGCGCCGCCGGTGACCACGGCCACCCGCCGGCCAGCCTCTGTCCTCATGAGCGGCTCACGGCCTTCCCCATGACGGGATACCGTATCGCCGCGGCCGCCAGACCAGGCCAGGAGGCGGCCGGCGCGCTGTGACGGCGCTGCTTATGCCAGGCATGGCGAATCGAGATTTTGCAGGTCAGAAGGGCGCTCTTAGGATTCCGGCCATCAACCGGACATTTGTCGGCGTATCCGAGAGGGACCACCGCGCATGCCTGAACGACGGCTGATCACTCACCTGAGGCACGTCGACATCGCCGTGCCGGACTTCCCCAGCCAGCTCGAGTTCTACACCAGGGTCTGGGGACTCACCCAGGTGGGCGGCGACACCGGCGTGGCGTTCCTCGCCGCGGAAGGTTCACCGGAGCAGTACGTGCTGCGGCTGCGCCAGGGTCAGAAGCGGCTGGACCTGATCGCATTCGGGGCGGAGGACCCTGGGCACGTCGACTCCCTCGCCGCGCGGCTCGTGTCGTCAGGGGTGCAGCTCGTGAGCGAGCCGGGCCCGGTGGACACGCTGGGCGGCGGATACGGGTTCCGGTTCTTCGATGTCGACGGGCGCACGGTCGAAGTCTCCAGTGACGTGGCGGTCATCAAGCACCGGGTGATCGAGGAGAAGGAGTCGATTCCGGTCCGGCTGTCGCACGTGGTGCTGAACTCCACCGACATCAACCGGACCCGGGACTGGTACGCCGAGCACCTCGACTTCCGGCTCTCCGACACGCTCGGCGACGTCATGCACTTCATGCGCTGCAACCCGCGGCATCACAGCTTCGCGATCGCCCGCGGCCCGCACGTCTCGGTGCACCACATCTCGTTCGAGCTGCGCGGCCTGGACGAGTACATGCGCGGCAGCGGGCGGGTGCTGCGATCGGGCACCCGCATGGTGTGGGGTCCCGGGCGGCACCTGGCCGGCGACAACACCTTCAGCTACTTCCTCGACCCGCACGGCAACACGATCGAGTACACCACCGAGCTGCAGGAGCTGGACGAGGACACGTGGCACCCGCACATCTATGACATGCACGACGAGATGGTTCAGGACCAGTGGGGCACGGCGAACCCGATGAACGAGCTGGTCGCCAAGGAAAGCTTCAACGACGTGGATCCGGGGCTGTTCCAGGCCCCGCCGCTATAAGGAGAGCTGAATGAGACGTGGGATCGTCAGGTTGACGCTTGGCATGGGCAGCGTGCTGCTGCTCGCCGCGGCTACAGCGTGCTCATCGAGTTCATCAACGACAAGCAGCGGCTCGAGCGCCTCCGGCGCCTCTGCGCTCACCGGTAACTGCGGGAAGATCCCGACAGTCGCCTACACCGACAAGAGCGGGATGGTGGCGTCCCTTGGCAGCAACGCCGCCAACTACAACGGCTTCAACGGCACGATCTACAAGTCGCCGTGGTCGACCTGGCCGGGCAAGGCCTCCGGCGTCAAGGTCGGCATCCTCATCGACGGCCTGGACAATCCCTACCAGACGGTGCTGGAGAACTCGCTGCGGTCTGACCTGAAGGCCTTCGGCTACGCCACGGTCGCGCTTGCCCCCTCGGCGAGCTCGGTGACCAACCAGCTCCAGGCTTACCAGACCCTGCTGGACGACAAGGTCAACCTCATCATCGTCCAGGTGCAGTCGCCGACCGCGTACAACCCGCTCATCGACAAGGCGGCCAAGGAAGGCATCCCGACGGTCGGGGTGCTGAATGACATCGCCGACGCGAACGCGATCAACGTGGTGCCGAACTCGGTACTGGGCGGGATGAAGCTCGCGCAGTACGTGGTGCAGCAGGCCCAGGGCAAGGGCCTGATCATGTACGTCCACGGGATCGCCGGGGTGCCCATCGACACCGACACCATGAACGGTGCCAACGATGTGCTCAAGCAGTGCCCTAAGGTCACGACGAACGAGACGATCCAGACCCAGTTCCAGGCCCCGATCGCCAAGCAGCAGATGCTGAGCTACCTCAACACGCACCCGCAGCCCGTGGCCGGCGTGGTCACCGCCGGGCCGTTCACCTCCGGCGTGATCCAGGCCTTCCAGCAGGCGGGCAAGACCGTGCCGGTCATCACGAACAACGGCCTGGACGAGGGCGGCCTCGCGTACTGGATCCAGCACAAGTCCAGCTACCACGGCGTCGCCCTGGCCAACATCCCCAACGGGCTCGCCTACGCCGTGACCCAGGTGACGCACAAGATGCTGCTCGGCGACGGCGTTAAGATCAACACGCTCTCGATCGACCCGCCGCTGGTGACGGGCGCGAACCTGGATCAGTACGTGACCGTAGACCCGAGCTGGACGATCAACTCCGTCGGGACCGCCAGCGGTCCCTCCTCGAAGTACGTCAGCAGCAGCTTTATCGATGCCATCTTCACCAAGTGACCTTCCGGTCGGTTTGGCCAGCCCGGTGACGCTCAGCGTCACCGGGCTGGCCAAGTCTTTCGGCCCGACGGTTGCGCTGCGCTCGTGCACGGCCGAATTCCGGGCCGGCGAGGTGCACGCGGTCATGGGCGAGAACGGCTCCGGCAAGTCCACGCTGGTGAAGATCCTCACCGGGGTGCACCGCCCCGACGCCGGGACCCTCGCGATCGCGGACCCGGCCGGAAGCCTGGTGACGGTGCCCGGGCTGCGCAGCCCGGCCGCCGCGATGCGGGCCGGGATCATGGCGGTGTTCCAGGAAGTGCTGGTCGTCGGCTCCCGCCCGGTGCTGGAGAACGCCTGGCTCGGCGCGGACACCGTGTTCGGCCGGCATCTGCCCGAAGCGGACCGGCGCTCCCGGGCCAGCGCCATGTTCGCCGAGCTGCTCGGCACCGCCATCGACCTCGACGCCCTGGCCGGCTCGCTGCCGCTGTCCCAGCAGCAAGCGTGCGCCATCGCCCGGGCGCTGCTGCGCGAGCCGCGGGTGCTGATCCTGGACGAGGCCACGTCCGCGCTGGACGTGGCGACCAGGGACCGCGTGTTCGCCGCGATCGGGCGGCGTCGCGCGAGCGGGATGTCCACGCTGTTCATCTCGCACCGGATGGACGAGATCGGCGAGATCGCGGACCGCGTGACCGTGCTGCGCTCCGGCGAGTCCGTGGGCACGCTGGACCGCGCCCGGGCCACGCCGGGAAAGCTGGTGCAGCTGATGACCGGGGCCGAGCACCTGGCCGGCGGCAAGAGCGCTCACCAGCGGCCAGAACGCGCCGCAGCCACCGAATGTGTCCTCCGGGTCCGCGATCTGAGCCTGCGCCCGGGCGGCGCGCCGGTCAGGTTCGAACTGCGCGCTGGCGAGGTCGTGGGGCTCGCCGGGCTCGAGGGCCATGGGCAGGACGACTTCCTGCGTGCGCTGTGGGCGGGGAATCCGGACGGCCGGGTGCTCCGGGTCACTGGCTCGGCCCAGACGCCGATCAGGTCCTCCCGGCATGCGGCAGGTCTCGGCGTCGGCTACGTGCCGCGGGACAGGCGCAGCGAGTCGCTGTTCGCGCCGCTGTCGATCCTGGAGAACTTCGGCGCGGTCACGTCCCGCGCCGACTCCAGGTTCGGCCTGCTGTCGCACGCCGCACGCCGCGCCCGGCTGGCCCGTTACACCGGCAGCCTCGGGGTGCGGATGGGCAAGCCCACAGACCTCATCACCACGCTGTCCGGCGGCAATCAGCAGAAGGTCATCATCGCCCGCTGGCTCGCGCGCGAGCCGAAGATCCTGTTGCTGAACGACCCGACCCGGGGCATCGACCTCGGCGCCAAACGCGACATCTACGCGCTGCTCGACCGGCTGGCCGCCGACGGGGTCGCGGTCGTGATGCTCTCCACCGAGGTGGACGAGCACGTCGAGTTGATGGACCGGGTGCTCGTCTTCCGCGAGGGCGCCGTGAGCGCGGTCCTGGAACGCGACAGGCTGTCCCGCGCCGCGCTGGTGTCCGCCTTCTTCGGCCAGGAGGTGACCGCGTGATCCGGCTGCTGCGGTCCCGGCCCTATGCGTTCGCGCTGGTGCTGTTCGCGCTGCTGCTGATCGCGAACATCATCGCGCAGCCGAGGTTCGCCAGCCCGTCCAACTGGCCCGAGACCCTGGCCATCTTCGCGCCGTTCGCGATCGCCGCCCTGGCCTCCACTCCGGCGATCATGTCGGGCGGCGGCGGCATCGACATATCGATCGGCCCGCTGATGACCGTGGTCGACATGATCATCGTGGCCGTCCTGCTCCCGCACCATCTCGGCGCGCCGTGGATCGTGGTTCCCGTCTGCCTGGTCATCGGGGCGGCCGTGGGCGCGCTCAACGGCACTCTCGTCACCGTGTTCCGGTTCCAGCCGGTGGTCGCGACACTCTGCATGAACTTCATCCTCACCGGGCTGGCCACACAGATCGAGGGCGGCTCGACGCCGCAGGGATCTACCTGGTGGACCAACGACCTGGCCAGCTCGTTCGGTCCCATCCCCGGCGGCCTGATCACGCTCGCGGTGGTGCTGGCGATCTGGTTCGCGCTGTCCAGGACCGCGTACCTGCGGAACCTGTACGCCACGGGCGGTGATGACGCCGCCGCGTTCTCCGCCGGCCTGGACGTGACCCGGGTCAGGATCCTCGCCTACACGACCGGCGGCCTGTTCGCCGGCGTCGGCGGGCTCGCGCTGATGGCCGTGCTCATGGAGGGTGAGGCGGGCAACGCGACCATGTACACACTCGTGGCGCTGGCCGCGGTCGCCCTCGGCGGCACGGCGTTCACCGGCAAGCGCGGCAGCCTCATCGGCTCGCTCCTCGGCGCCGCCTGCATGTACCTGATCACGAACGTGCTCAGCGCCGCTCACGTGCCGGACACCTGGACCAACGCGATCTACGGCGGCCTGCTGCTCGTCGCTGTGATCTTCAGCGCCGGGCTGGCCCACGCGACCCAGGCCAGGGCGGCATGACCAGCCTCAGCCTGCCAGCCCGGACCCTGGCGGCCAGGCACCAGATCGCCGACCTGCAGCGGCGGTTCCCGCTGCTGCAGGTGGCGGCGCTGGTCGTGCTCTACCTCGTGGGTGCGCTCACCGTGCCCGGATGGACCCTGACCTCCACGACCTCGTCGATGCTGGTCATGGCCGGCCTGCTCGGGCTGGCCGGGGCCGGGCAGACGATCGTAGTGCTCGGCGGCGGGATCGACTTCTCCGTGGGCTCCTTCATCACCGCCGGGGCCGTGTCCATCACGGAGCTGACCAGCGTGGACCACTGGCCGATGTGGGCCGCGATCGCGTGCCCGCTCGCGGTGGGCGCCTTCGGCGGCACGCTCAACGGCGTGATCTCGTACTGGTTCGGCATCGAGCCGCTGATCGTCACGCTCGGGGTCGGCGCACTCCTGACCGGGGTGCTCACCGGGTGGGTCAGCGGCGCGGTGAGCGGAACCCCGCCCGCCTGGACCGACTCCGCCGTTTCTGTCGCCAGCAAGACGTTCGGCCTCTCGGTCCCGCCGGTCGTGGTCATCTGGGCCGCGGTCGCCGTGATCATCGGGATCGTGCTGGCCAGGACCAGGCCCGGGCGCAGCCTGTACCTCAACGGCACCAACCCGTCCGCCGCCAGGCTGGCCCTGGTCCGCACCGGCTGGACGTGGACCGCCGGGTTCATCGTGAGCGCGATGCTGGCCACGTTTGTCGGCATGCTGCTGGCCGGGAACGGCGGCAGCAACCTGACCTCCGGCGACCCGTACCTGTTCCAGGCGCTCACCGCGGTGATCGTCGGCGGCACCATGTTCGGCGGGCGGGGCGACTACTGGCGCACCGTCCTCGGCGCGCTGATCCTGACCGTCGTCACGTACCTGCTGGAGGCCCACAACTACAGCATTGGCGTGCAGGAGATGGTCTACGGAGTCCTGATCATGATCGTGGTGGCCGTTTACGGCCGGGAGCGGAAGATAAGGGACCGGGTATGAACCTCGTGCACCACCACGTCGGCGTCTGCGTACCGGACCTGGACCGAGCGAGGAAATGGTACGCAGAGGTCCTGGGGATGACGGAGGGCTACGCGTTCGAGATCCCGCCCTTCGGGGTGCGCGGCCGCTTCATGGAAGGCCACGGCACCCGGGTGGAGCTTCTCGAGCGGGCTGGCTCGGCCCCGGGAATCGGCGGGCAGGACCCGCCGGCCGCGCTGCTCACCCGGGGCTACGGGCATATCGCGTTCGCCACGAGCGACCTGGACACCACCTTCGCCGAACTCGTCGCCCGCGGCGCCACACCGGTATGGGAACCCCGGCCATCCCCGGAACCAGGAGTGCGGATGGCCTTTGTCGCTGACCTCGACGGCAACCTCATCGAGATGATCGAAGCCGCCTCCGGGAAGACCGTGTGAGCCGGGCCATGCCGACCATCATCAAGCCGGCCGGGCCGGGCGCCAGCGACGCGGCCGGCCAGGAGGCCGTACGCGAGACAGTCGCGGCGATCATCGCCGACATCCGCGAGCGAGGCGACGACGCGGTGCGGGAGTACTCGCGGAAGTTCGACAGCTGGTCCCCGACGTCCTTCCGGCTGTCGCAGGCCGAGATCGACGCGATCGTGGGCCAGGTTCCCGAACGGGTCATCGAGGACATCCAGTTCGTGCAGCAGCAGGTGCGGGCGTTCGCCCAGGCCCAGCTGGACTCGATGCGGGAATTCGAGGTCGAGACGCTGCCGGGGGTGCGGCTCGGGCAGAAACACAACCCGGTCGCCGCCGCCGGCGCCTACGTGCCCGGCGGGCGTTACCCGCTGGTCGCCTCGGCGCACATGACGATCGTGACCGCGAAGGTGGCCGGCGTCGGGCGGGTCACCGCGTGCACCCCGCCCATTCGCGGCGAGATCCCCGCCGCGACGGTCGCGGCCATGCACCTGGCCGGCGCCGACGAGATTTACCTCCTCGGCGGGGTCCAGGCCGTGACCGCGCTCGCGGTGGGCACGCAGACCATGGAGAAGGTCGACCTGATCGCCGGGCCAGGCAACGCCTACGTCGCGGAGGCCAAGCGGCAGCTCTTCGGCGAGGTCGGCATCGACCTGTTCGCCGGGCCAACCGAGATCCTGATCGTCGCCGACGAGACGGCCGACCCGGTCATGGTCGCGGTGGACCTGCTCAGCCAGGCCGAGCACGGCCCAGACTCCCCCGCTATCCTCATCACCCCGTCCGACCGGGTCGCCCGCGAGACGCTCGCCGAGGTCGAGCGGATCCTGCCCGGCATGCCGACCAGGGACTTCGCCGAGCCCGCCTGGCGCGACCACGGCCAGATCATCGTCACAGGGAACCTCGGCGAAGCGTTCGCGCTGGCCGACGAGTTCGCCTTCGAGCACGTGCAGGTGCTCACAGAAAACCCGCGGCAGGCCCTGGAGAAGATGCACAACTACGGTGCGCTGTTCCTCGGCACCGGCACCTGCGTGTCCTACGGCGACAAGGTCATCGGCACGAACCACGTACTGCCCACCCGCAAGGCTGCCCGTTACACGGGCGGCCTCTGGGTCGGCAAGTACCTGCGAACGGTCACCTACCAGGAGGTCACAGACCCGGTTTCCAGCGCCCGGCTGGGCGAGATCTGCGGCCGCGCCGCCCGGGTCGAGCTGTTCGAAGGCCACGCGCGCTCGGGAGACATCCGGGCCGCGGCGCTCGACGGCGGTGAGCCAGCCTGGCTGCGCACGGCAGGCGGAGCGTGACCGGGCCAGCCGAGCGGCCGGTGCTCGCCGGACAGCCGGTGCTTGCCGGACGGCCAGTGCTTACTGGACGGGCCGCGCTCGTCACCGGCGCAGGCAACGGCCTCGGCCGGGCCATCGCGCTGGCGCTCGCCCGCGAGGGCGCCAGGGTGATCTGCGTCGGGCGAACCGCCGCGACGCTGGCGGAGACGCTCTCGCTGCTCCCGCCGGGAACCCCGGACGGCCGGGCGGTCACCGCCGACGTCAGCCGGGACGACTCCGTCACCTCGCTGGCCAGAGCCGTGGCCGGGGAGAACGTTTCTATCTTGATCAACAACGCCGGTATCCCCGGGCCGGTCAAGCCGCTGACCGGCATCTCCCCGGCGGAGTGGGACGAAGTCTTCGCCGTGAACCTGCGCAGCATCTACCTGATGTGCCGCGCGTTCATCCCGCCGATGGCGCGGGCCGGAGGCGGGGACATCATCAATCTGGCCTCGGTCAGCGGGAAGCGGCCGCTCACCCACCGCACGCCCTACGTGGCCAGCAAGATGGCGATCATCGGCCTGACGCGGACGCTGGCCTTCGAGTGCGGGCCGCTGGGGATCAGCGTGAACTCGCTGTCCCCGGGCCCGGCCCGCGGGCCGCGCATGGCCCGCAATTTCGCGCTGGAGGCACGGCAGTCCGGCATCACCGTGGCCGAGGCCGAGCGCCAGTTCGTGTCGCGGTCGGCCCTGAACCGGCTCGTCGAGCCGGACGAAGTGGCCGCCGCCACCGTCGCGATGCTGCGCATGCCGGGATTGTGCGGAGCCGATATCGATTTGTCGGCCGGAATGATCGCACCGTGATAACTGGATCTCCGATAAGGGGTTGCGAATGGGCGTGACCAGGGTCCTGGTCGTGGGCGGCGGGATCACCGGCAGCGTCGCCGCGGTCGCGCTGGCTCAGCGCGGGGTGGAAGTCGAGCTCACCGAGATCCGCGACGAATGGGGCGGCGGCGCCGGGCACGGCATCACCCTGCAAGGAAACGCGCTCCGGTCGTTCCGGAGCATCGGCGTGTGGGACGAGGTCCGCGCGCACGGGTTCGCGTTCGACCGGGTCCGGCTCAGCCGCGCGGACGGTTCGCTGATCGTCGAGGTCCCCACCCCGCCGACCGGCGGCCCCGACCTGCCGCCGACGCTCGGCTCGCTTCGCTCGGACCTGCAGCGGACCCTGGCCGCGGCCGTCTACGCGGCCGGGGTCAGGGTGCGGCTCGGGGTGACGATCGCCAGCTGGTCCAACCAGCCCTCCGGCGTGGACGTCGCGTTCACGGACGGTACTTCGGGCCGGTACGACCTGGTGGCGGGCGCGGACGGCATCCGCTCCGCGACCCGGTCCCTGCTCGGCATCGAGACCACGCCCACGCCGACCGGCATGTCGATCTGGCGCGTCCTGGCCGAACGCTCCCCGGAGATGACCTGTGCTGAGCTCTTCTACGAAGGACCGCGGTACAAGGCCGGCTACAGCCCGATCTCGCAGTCGAGCGTCTACGCCTACCTCCTGGATGCCGACACGCCAGAGACAGGCCCGGGCGACCGCAAACCGGGCGCGGTGCTCCGCGAGCGGGCTACCGGGTACGAGGGGCGCTGGGCGCCCATCCGGGACGCGATCACCGACGACACTCCCGTCAACTACCAGCGGATCGAGTCGCTGCTCCTCGATGACCCGTGGCACCGCGGCCGGGTGGTCCTGATCGGTGATGCGGTGCACGCCTGCCCGCCCCTGATCGCGCAGGGCGCCGCCATGTGCACCGAGGACGCCATCGTGCTCGCCGAGCTGGTCACCGGCGCCGAGCCGGTGGAGCAGGCGCTGAAGGAGTTCATGCACCGCCGGATGCCGCGGGTCAGGACGGTGGTGGAGAACTCACTCCAGCTGGCCGACTGGGAGATCCACCCGGAGACACCGGGCGCCGACCCCGCCGGGATCATGGCGGACACGCTCGCCGCCCTGCAGGAGCCGGCCTGACCGCCGCGCCGGACCGCGCTGGCCCCGAACAGCAGCCGACCGATGGGACCTGGAGTGAAACGAGAGATCTTCGACACCTACATCCGCCGGTTCAATCAGGAGGATCCCGGCGCCTTCGACGACTACATGGCGCCCGATGTGCGCATGCTCAACGGCACCCTGGAGCTCAACGGCGTCGGTGAAGTGAAGGAGCACTACGCGAGGATCTGGGGCGCAATGCGGGAATCGCTCAACGTCGAGCGGTTCGTCAGCGACGCCGCGACCGTCGCGATCCAGATGCACACCCATTTCGAGGTGCTGACCGACGATCCCGCCTCACCCTTCGGCCAGATCCGTGCCGGGGAGACCTTCGACTTTCACGGCCTGATCATGTACCGGCTGGGACCCGACGCAAAGTTCACTGACATCAAGGTCGCCTACAACAGCTTCATCTACACCGATCTGCACGGCGCTGCGACCGATCTCGGGATACCGCACTGACCATGAATTCCTTCACCGGGCAGTTCCTCCGGCGGGGCGGCGACGGGTTCGCCATCGCCGCCGTCAGCCGGGTCTTCAACCAGCGCCGTCCGGCCCGCCTCCCCGCGGGCGTGCTGCGCGCCGCCGACGCCGCTGACGTGGCGGCCGGGATGCGCCTGGCGCGGGCCGAGGGCTGGCGGGTCGCCGTCCGCTCGGGCGGGCACAGCTGGGCGGCCTGGTCCATGCGGGAGGACACGCTGCTGATCGATCTCGCGGCCTTCACCGGCCTGAGCTACGACGAGACCACCGGGACCGTGACCGCTGGCCCGGCGGTACGCGGCGGCCTCGACCTGGACCCTTACCTCGCCGGGCGGGGCCGGTTCTTCGCCGGGGGCCACTGCCCCACGGTCGGGCTGGGCGGCTTCCTGCTGCAGGGCGGGATGGGCTGGAACTGCCGTGGCTGGGGCTGGGCCGCCGAGTCGATCGAGGCGGCGGAGGTAGTGACCGCCGACGGCGACGTCGTGTGGTGCAGCGCCACCGAGAACGCCGACTTGTTCTGGGCCGCCCGCGGATCCGGTCCCGGCTTCTTCGGCGTGGTCACGGCGTTCCGGCTGCGTACTCGGGAGCGGTACCGGGACCTGACCCAGACCACCTACGTGTATCCCGCGGCCCTGGCCGAGGACGTGCTCGGCTGGCTGTACCACGCGCGGCACGAGGTGCCGCCGTCGGTCGAGCTGGTGGCCGTCGGGATCACGCCGCCGCTGCCGCCGGAGCTTGACCACACCGGGCCGGTCCTGGTCGTCGACGGGGTGAGCTTCGACGGCGGCCCCGGGTCGCTGGCCGCCCTGGACACGTGCCCGGTGGCCGGCCAGGCGCTGGTACGCA
>DASXDG010000446.1:0-1963 GCA_036490795.1 Streptosporangiaceae bacterium | reverse complement strand
ACTACGCGCAGACCCAGGTGACCAGCCTGCGGAACGCCCCGGAACGCTTCTGACCGGGAACGCGGCCGACCCTGCGCGGCCGACGAACCGCGACAAGTACCACTGCTCGTTCTGATGAAGAACGAGCAGTGGTACTTCGCTTTCTGCCCTCGGTCGCGCCGCGACCCGTCAACGGGTCGCGCCGCGACCCGTCAGCGCACCCGGCGCACCGAGTCACGGTCGAACGCCGCTACGGACGGATAGCCGTCCACGGCCATGATCAGGTCGAGTTCCGCGAGTATGCAGCGCAGTACGTGTTCGACTCCGGCCTGGCCGCCAACCGCGAGGCCATAGGCATACGGCCGCCCTATGGCCACCGCCCGCGCGCCGAGTGCGAGCGCGGTCACCACGTCGGCTCCGCTCCGTACGCCAGAATCGAAAATGACCGGCGCGGAACCTGCCGCGTCGACGACACCGGGCAGGCAGTCCAGGGCCGGCAGGCCTCCGTTCGCCTGTCGTCCGCCGTGGTTAGAGCACCACACGCCGTCCACTCCGCCGTCGATCGCGCGGCGCGCGTCCTGCGGCGCGCAGATGCCCTTGAGCAGCAGCGGCAGCGAGGTCAAAGACCGCAGCCAGTGCAGGTCGTCCCAGGACAGCCGCTGATTGCCGAACACCCTCGCCCAGGCAGTGGTGGCCGCTCGCATATCGTCCTCAGGCGGCGCGGCCAGGCGGCTGCGGAAGACGGGGTCGCTCGTGTAATTGGCGAGGCACAAGCCCTTCAGCTGCGGGAAGCTCGCCAGCGTCAGGTCGCGCGGCCGCCAGCCGAGCGTCAGCGTGTCCAAGGTGATCACGATGGCCGAGAACCCCGCGGCCTCGGCGCGACGCACCAGGCTCTCGCAAAGCTCACGGTCAGCGGGCGGATACAGCTGAAACCAGCCGGGGCTGGCGCCGAGTTCGGCCGCGACGGCCTCCATCGGATCCTGCGACAATGTCGAGGCGACCATCGGCACACCCATGGCGGCCGCGGCGCGGGCACTGGCCAGGTCGCCGTGCAGGTCTTCGGCGCACAGCCCGATCACGCCGACGGGCGCGAGCAGCAGCGGGGTGGCGAGACGCCGGCCGAACAGTTCCACGGACAGGTCCCGCTCGGCGGCGGCGGCCAGCACCCGCGGCATCAGCCCCCAGCCCTCGAAGGCGCGCACGTTCGCGCGCTGGGTTCGCTCGTCCCCCGCACCGCCCGCGACATACGACCACGTCTCCGCCGACATGACCTGCTCGGCCTGCCGCTCCAATTCCGCGTACGACATCGGCAATTCCGGGCGCTTGCCGCTCAGTCCGTCGGCATAGATGCTGAACTGCCAGAGTCCGTAGTTATTCATCTGCTGATTCAAGCGCAACCTGAGCAGGAGCGGGACTAGGCATCGGCTCCCCTCGCGGGGACGGGAGTACCGGATTGGCTGACCGCAAAGCGCGGGTAGCGCACCGGGTAGTAGCCGAGGCTGCCCAGCCCGGCGGGGCCGTCCGCGCCGTAATGCTCGTGCCGCTGGTGGTCAGGCTCATCGCGTAGGCGTCGCGGGCGATGACGCTTCCCGATGCGAGCGTCACCGGTGCCGGCCCGTTGGCCACGATCTGCCATATACCGCTGCTGTCGACCTTCAGCTCATAGCCGCGGAAGTGACTGAGCGTGCTCCTCGAGAATCCCTGGAACCGCGCGATAAGACACGCGCCGGGAGCCGGAGACCCCGCGTCGGACGCCGGGAGAACAACGCGGGCCGAGACCGTGTAGTCACGCCAGGAGTTCTGGCCGACGATCGCGTACGGGCCAGCCGACCGGCCGAGATAACCGCGGTGTACCCGGCCGGCATCGGACCCGCTTCCGGGACCGCGCAGGTTCGTCGTCCACTCATGCACCTTCCTGGCGGGCAGCCCGCCGCTGACATGGAACGTGACCTGCTGCACCGATGTAGCGACCGAGGTCTGCGCG
>DASXDG010000445.1:0-6430 GCA_036490795.1 Streptosporangiaceae bacterium | reverse complement strand
GACCCGATCGTGCTCAGCCACTCCATGGCATTGCTCAAGAGCGTCACCATGCCTCCGGTCTATATCCACGCCGACGCCCGGGACACCAAGACGATCCTGGTCAGGGCGGCGGACACGCTCGACCTTAACGAGCCGGTAGGCGTCCTGCTGATCGCCGTCCTGCACTGCATACCTGCCGAAGACAATCCCTACCGGCTAGTCGAGGGCCTCATGGCCGCGGTCCCGCCGGGCAGCTTCCTAGCGATAAGCCATCCTGCCCCGGACCAAGAGACGGAGGCTTCTCGTGCCCAGGATTCCCTGACGCGATCGATCGGCTACCCGATCACTTTCCGCACCCATGACGAAGTGACCCGATTTTTCGACGGCCTTTACATCCTCGAGCCCGGCATCGTCCCGGTTCAGCAGTGGCGCGCGGTCTCCGAACTCGACCTCGACAGCCCGCCCACCGCCATGTGGGCCGCACTCGGCAAAAAGGACTGAGCGCCGCGGAAGGACCGGGCGACCGGCGACGCCTCCTAGCGACTCTGCAACGGCATCAATTCGCGAACGAATCCATCAAGGAATGCTTTCAACCCGTCCCCCGTCACCGGCCGCACCACGAACTTGCTCAGCCCGGCCTCGACGTACTGCTCGATCATCCGCCGCGCCACGTCCCAGCCCGCCGCCACCAGCTCAGACGGATCCACGCCCGGCCGCCGCTGGCGCACCGATGCCACCAGCGAGTCCGGGATCGGGCCGAACGCGACGGGGATGCTCAGCCCGAAATGATCCCGATCCACCGCGCGCCCGGCCTGCGCGGCCGCGTCGTTGATGGTCTCCACCGCGGCGCCGGCCTCGGCGGGGGTCAGCAGCGAGCCGAGCCAGCCATCCGCGAGCCGCCCGATCCGGCGCAACCCAGCGGGCGCCGACCCGCCCAGCCAGATGTCCAGCGGCTTAGCGGGCAGCGGACCGATACGCGCATCGGACACCTGGAAGAACTCCCCGTCGAACGACACGTTCGCCGTGGTCAGCAGCATCCGGAGCAGCACCAGCGCCTCGTCGAAGACCGCGGCCCGCTGCCCGGCCGGCACCGGGAACAGCTCTCGCTCGTCGTCCCTGGCAGGCCGCAGCCCGAACACCGGCAGCACCCGGCCCGGCGCGAGCGCTGCCAGCGTGGCGAGTTGCTTGGCGACGAGCACGGGCTGACGGCCGGGCAGCACCGAGATCCCGCTGCCCGCCTTGAGGTGGCTGGTCCGCGACAACGCGAACGCCATGCCGGTGAACGGGTCCACCATCGATCCGTAGATGGTCTCTGGCAGCCACAGCGAATCAACCCTCGCCTGCTCGAGCTGGTCGACCGACTCCGCGAACTCCCCGGGCAGGCCAGCCGGCCCCAGCGATATCCCGATCCGCACCTTCATGTCCGCACCCTCATGTCCCCATGGGATCACACGGGCCGCGCTCTTAGGATGGCCAGATGGCCCGTGTCCTGTATGTCATCGCCTGCGGCGGCACTCCCGCCAGCCAGATCGCCGATTTCGTCCGTTTCGCCCAGGGCGACGGCTGGGACACGGCCGTCGTCGCGACACCAGACGGGGCCAAGTTCCTCGACACGGCACAGCTGACCGAACTGACCGGCCACCCGATCCGGGTCCAGTACAAGCAGCCGGGCGACCGCGACGTGCTCCCGCCCGCGACGGCGATGGTCGTCGCGCCGGCCACGTTCAGCACGGTGAACAAGCTCGCCGCCGGCATCAGCGACACGCTGGCGCTCGGCCTGCTCAACGAGGCGATCGGCATGGGGCTGCCGATCATCGTCGTACCCTGGCCGAACGTCCCGCTGTCCCGGCATCCCGCCTTCGAGCGCAGCGTCGCTGACCTGCTCTCCTGGGGGCTGACCGTGGTGTACGACCCGGCGAACCTGCCCGGTAAGGACGGGGATCCCGCGACGTTCCCGTGGGAAGCCCTGCGCGCCGAACTGCCCAAGCTCGGCTGAATACCCGGCAGCCCGCCTGGGCAAGATGCCCCTGGGGCTAAACGGGGACCATAACGGGGGCACAAATGGGCACGGATCATGTCGACGCGCTTGTTATCTTCGGCGCTACCGGCGACCTGGCGAAGCTGGAGACATTTCCCGCGCTGGTGGGCCTAGTCGAGCGCGGAGTGCTTGATGTGCCGGTGATCGGGGTGGCGAACAGCGGCTGGGGCCTGGAGCAGTTCAAGGATTACGCCGTCGCCTCGCTGAAGCTGAACGGCATGGATCCCGGCTCCCCCGCCGCGACCAGGATGCTCAGCCTGCTGCGCTACGTGGACGGCGACCTCACCGATGCCGCGACATATCACGCGATGTCGGACGAAATCGGTGACGGCAAGAGCGTGCTGTTCTACCTGGAGGTCCCGCCCTCGCTGTTCAGCCGGATCGCCGACGGCATCGCCGCCGTCGGGCGCGCCGACGGCAACCGGATCATGGTCGAGAAGCCGTTCGGTAATGACCTGGCCAGTGCTCAGCAGCTGAACGGCACCATGTATGCCCACTTCGCCGAGGATTCCATTTACCGGGTCGACCACTGGCTTGGCCTGGATCCGGTGGCGAACCTGGCGTTCGTCCGGTTCGCGAACTCGATCGTCGAGCCCCTGCTGAACCGCGATTACGTGCAGAGCATCCAGATCACGATGGCCGAGGCGTTCGACGTGGCCGACCGGGGCGGCTTCTACGACAAGACGGGCGCGATCAGGGACGTCATCCAGAACCACATGCTCCAGGTGCTCGCCACCGTCCTGGCCGAACCGCCGGACCGGACCGGCGTGGACTCCTGGCGGCTGGCCAAGGCACGGCTGATCGGCGCGCTGCGCCCGCTGACTCCCGAGCACACCGTCAAGGGCCAGTACGAGGGATACCAGGACGTCAACGGCGTCGCGCCGCAATCCAGCACCGAGACGTACGCCGCGATCCGCCTCGCCGCGGATTCCTGGCGCTGGGACGGGGTGCCGATCTTGATCCGGGTCGGCAAGGCGCTGCCGGTCACGGCGACCGAAGTCAGCGTGAAGTTCCGGCGCCCGCCGTACGACGTGTTCGACCTTGGCGACAAGGCGGTGAAGGACGGCCTGCGGTTCCGCATCTACCCGGAGAGCAAGGTGTGCCTGACGCTCGTCGGCAAGAAGCCAGGGGCCGGCTGGGAGCCGCAGCAGCAGGAACTCACGTTCGCCGAACAGCCCGGCGGGGACATGCGCCCCTACGACCGGCTGATCGGCGCCGCGCTGAACGGTGAACGCTGGCTGTTCGCCGCTCAGTCCACTGTCGAGGCGGCCTGGCGGATCCTCGACCCCGTCATCGCCGATGTCGTCCCCGTCCACCGCTACGCCAAGGGCAGCTGGGGTCCTGCCCAGGCGGACGTTCTGCTGCCGGACGGCGAGACCTGGCACGACCCGGATGACAACTGAACCAAGGCCACAGCTGAACCAAGTAGCCTCCTCACTGTGAAGGCCGTCATCTTTGACTTCTCGGGCACGCTGTTCCACGTCGAGCCGACGCAGAACTGGCTGGCGGACACGCTGACGGACGCCGGCATCGAGGCGACCGACGACCAGATCGCGTACTACGCGGCTCGGCTGCACGACAGCGGTGGCCAGCCGGGCGGGTACAGCGGCGACGTTCCGCTGCCGGAGCGGCTCCGGCCGCTGTGGGAGCGGCGCGACCTGGACCCGGCCGCGCACCGTGCCGTGTACACCGACTTGATGCGGATGGCGGAGCTTCCGTGGCCGGGAATCGAGGACCTGCTCTACGAGCATCACTGGCATCCGCAAACGTGGGCTCCGTACCCGGACACCCGGCAGGCGCTCGAGATCCTCGCTCAGCGAGGAATCCCCGTGGCCGTGCTGTCGAACATCCCGCGCGATGTCCGGCCCGTCTTCCGGTATTACGGCCTCGATCCGCTCGTGGCGGAGTACGTGTTCTCCTACGCGGAGGGCATACAGAAGCCGGACCCGGAGATCTTCCGCCGGACCTGCGGCCGGCTCGGCTACGACCCGGCCGACGTGCTGATGATCGGTGACAACGTGGACGCCGACGGCGCCGCGACCGCTATCGGGTGTGAGTTCCGCGCCGTCGCGCACCTGCCGGTCACGCAGCGCCCGGACGCCCTGGTGAAGGCGCTGAGCTCGGTCCCCGGGTCATAACCGGGCCGTGATCTCCGGTATCTGCCGGCTGGTCCGCTCACTTTGCCTGTCACGTGACTGTTTCCGCGCCCGTTTCGCCCGGTATGGGTGTACGGCTCACAGGCAAAGCCCTTAAACCCGGGCCCGCGGCAGGGCCGATCCCGGGAGATCCGGGCCAGCGAGTACCCTCCTGTCCCCGGCCGTGCCGCCGTCACAGGAATGCGGTACTGCGACAGTAACGCGGTACTTATGTCCAACGCGGTGATTAATGGTGAGCAGCCTTTTCTTCCGTGCTGGACATAATTACCGCGCTGATCACCCCGCAGAACGGCACCAGCGCCCGGCGGCCTCGCCGTGGCGGCTAGCGGTTGCGCTTAGCCTTGGGTTTCTTGCCTCGGGTCTGGCTCCGGACGACCGTCAGCACTGGCTGCTCGGTCGGTTCCGGCAGCGCGGAGTCATCCGGCCGGCGCAGCCAGGCCAGGCGGCCATTCGCCTCGTCCCGCGAGAACGCGGCCGGGTCGAATTCATCGGCGCTGTCCAGCCCTAGCCAGTCGAGCAGCTCGTCATGGTCGGCATGGTCCGGGTCGGACAGGACCTCTTCCTTCAGGTATGCGTACTGGTACGCACCGCCGCAGTCCTCGGGCGGGCATGCGCCGGCACCATCGAGACAGGCCGGGAGGGTAGCACCCGGTTCGTTATTGAAAAAGCCCTCCGATCGGATGTCGTGCTCCCAGCCATCCCCGAAGTCGTACTCATACTCGATGCCCGACCCGCGCCTTGCCAGCGCTTCGCGCACCGGCGTGCCGCCCGCGAGCTCACGGCGGCCGGCCCTGAAGGCGTGCATATGGTCGTTTTCCCAGCCCATCGCGCCCTGAATGACATAGTGCAGGTCGGCGAGCGTCGTGGTCCCGGCGACCGCCACACGACGCCAGACGGCCGGGCCGTCCACCTCGCGCAGCGTGATCATGAGCTGGTACGGCCTGGCGTCGGCCGGAGCGAGGGCGGGCCACGGCGCCACGACCGGACCGGCGCCGACCTGCCGCCCAGCCCTGGCGGGCATCTGCTGCCTGATCAGCTCGATCAGCAGCGGGGAGTCGGGGTGACCCGATGTCCCCAGCAGCTTCACGATCTCGGCCATGCCGTCGCCGGCGTCCCGCAATGTCATGGCCAGCGTCATTGACGCTAGCTCTGTGGGTGCCTGGCTGAGAACGATGCTCAGCGATTCAGCCGTCATCCATGCTTCGTCGCGGGGGAAGATCGGGACAGGCTGGCCCTGGTCTTCGAGCCAGTCGCGGACATAGACGCCGTATCCCGGCGCGGTCGCGCGCTCCCGCCAGGCAGGCATCGCCTCCGACCCGATCTCAGCGGCGAGTTCGAACGCGGCCATCCGCCGTCTCGGCGTCGCCGTCTCCGCCACGTCGAACAGTTCTCTGGCCGCCTGGACCGGGGTCCGCGCGGCCAGCCACGGCCGCGCGAAGACCACCGCGGCGGGCGCGGGCAGATCGCCGAGCCGCGTCACCACCGCTCCGGCGTCGTCTTCCGGCGCGGGAGCGTACAGCGCCGCCAGCGAATCGACGAGCATCGAGCCAAGCGGCGTGAGCGTGAACTGGCCGCCGGGCTCACCGTCCGACGGCAGCGCGCCGAACAACGCGAGCTTGGCCATCGCCGCGACCGCGTGCTCCGCCGGCTCGTCCATGTCGTCGTCGTGGAGCGTCCCGCAGTCCTGGCAGAGCTCCAGGAACGTCATGCAGACGGCCGCGATCACATCCTCGTCAGCGACCTGCGGATCCGCGATCGTCAGCAATGTCGTCAGGCATTGCGGGCATGGCTCGTCCGGCAGCCCGAACGCACCGGCTACCGCGCGCAGCCACGCCTCGAGGACGGCCGCCGGGTCATTCGCCAGGTCCTGGACGCCCGACCCGTGCACTCGTGTGCCCGACATGCTGATCAGCCCGGCCCACAGGGCTACCTCCCAGTGAAACATGAGCTCGGGCACGTCCATGGCGCTGCGCGGCTTCTTGCCACCAGGCAACTCGATGCCCAGCACGGCGCACACCTTCACCGCGTCGGCTGGACGCAGGACTCCGCTCTCGGTGAGCACCTGGCCGTCGCCGATCCACGTGGCCAGCCTGAGCGCGGCGGACATCTCCGTGCTGGCGAGCGCGGCCGACGCGAGCTCGGGCGTGACGACTGCGGGCTTGAGGTCCATGACGGGAAACGGTACTCCGGCCGCGGCCCCCGGCGTAGGCGACTGCGTGCTCACTGGTCCTGCACCTTCGCCTCCTGAACGATGCCG
>DASXDG010000444.1:0-4581 GCA_036490795.1 Streptosporangiaceae bacterium | reverse complement strand
GGACGGGTCATCGCCGGGCGATACAACCTGCAGCACCCCATCGGCCGCGGCGCCATGGGCGTGGTGTGGCGCGCTCGCGACCAACTCCTTGACCGTGATGTCGCGGTCAAGGAGGTCGTCATTTCGGCCTTGATCGGTGCGGACGAGCGACGCAACGCCTATCAGCGGACGCTACGCGAGGCGCGGACCGCGGCGCGACTGTCGCACCGCGGCGTCGTAGCCGTCTACGACGTCGCCGAGGAAGACGGCCGCCCCTGGATCGTGATGGAGCTTGTCCCGTCGCAGTCGCTCGACCAGGTGCTGGTGGTGGAGGGGCGGCTCCCCGCGGCCCGGGCCGGCCGGATCGGCCAGCAGTTGCTTTCCGCGCTCGCCGCCGCCCACGCGGCCGGCGTGCTGCACCGGGACGTGAAGCCGAGCAACGTGCTCATCGCGACCAACAAGAGCGGTGAGGGCTGGGACGAGCGGGCGGTGCTGACCGACTTCGGCATCGCGCAGTTCGAGGGCGACCCCCGGTTGACGCAGACCGGGATGGTGATGGGCTCGCCTGGGTTCACCGCGCCCGAGCGCATCCGTGGGAGCGACGCCTCGCCGGCCTCCGACCTGTGGTCGCTCGGCGCGACGATCTACGCGGCGGTGGAGGGACGCGGGCCGTACGAGCAGCGCGGCGGCGCGATCACCACGATGTCCGCGATCATCAACGAGGACGCGCCCATCGCCCCGCACGCAGGGAAGCTCGCCCCGGTCATCGCGGCGCTGCTGCGCCGTGACCCGACCACAAGGCCGTCCGCTTCGGCCGCGGCGCGGATGTTCGCCCAGGTGCTGCCGCAGTTGTCGGAAGTGACCGAAGAACCGCCCTCCATGTCCCACCCGCCGACGATGCGGTCCGCGTACGTGCCGTCGCCCGCCGCTCCGGTGGCCTCAGCGCCGGTAACGGCTCCAGACGACGCCAAGTCGGTGCTGAAGCCGGCACCGGTTGCCGCCGAAGAGCCCGCGGCCGACGTGGCCGTCGAGGAGGAGGCAAGCGAGGCGGCAGCGCAAGAACCCTCAGCCGAAGACGCCGAAGAAGCGGCCCCTGCGGTCAATGCGGATTCCGCTGAAGAGGCCGAAGAGGCAGACGCCGCCGATGCCGCCAAGTCCGAGCAAGAGCCCGCGGCCGAAGCCGAGCCGGAGCCCGCGGCCGAGACCGCTGAGTTTAAAGCCAGTGCCCCGGAGGTCGCCGAGGCCCCGGTGCCGGAAGCGGTGCCCGCTAATGCCGCGGCCGCCGAGTCGAAGGCGGCGGCGGCCGTCCTCGACGCACAGCCGGTCGCGGAGGGAGCGCGTTCTCGCGCTGCTGAGACCGTGATCCCCGGCCAGGGAGCAGCCGGATACCAGCCGACGCAGGTCTCGATCCCGGTCGCGCGGGTCGCGCCGTTGGCTCCGGCCCAGCCGGCGGCCGCACCCAAGCCGGCGGAGCCCACGCCGGCCCAGAAGCCAGGCCCGACGTTCACCGCCGCCAAGCCGGCGGAGCGTGCGGCGCCGAAGTTCTCCGCGACCCCGGGCCGTCCGTCCCGCCCGGCCACCCCGCCGCCGGACCGGCCCGCGTACGGCCCCAACGGGGCGGCGCAGGGATACCAGCCGCCGCAGCAGCAGGGGAGCACCCCGCCGTACCCTCCGTCCGGCGCCCCGTACGGCTCGCCTGTCGGGCACTACGCCGGCCCGGCGCAGCCGTACCCTGACCTGGCCGGGCGGTACGCGCCAGGCACGAGCGGTGGCCGTGCCGGGCGCGGACGAGGTCAGGGGCGGCGAATCCTCTGGCTCGTGGTGGCCGTTATCGTCGCCGCCGCGATTGGCGTCGGCACGGCCCTCGCACTGAACAACCATCCTGGTAGCGGCAACGCGGGTGGCGCGGGTAGCACGGGCTTCAGCCCGACCGCGGTGCCCTCGGTCGCCGACACCGTGACCGGCTTCAAGTCGGTGGACGCGCTCAACAATCCGTCGACGGCACTTCCGGCGGGCTGGACGATGCAGACGGTGACGGCAGCCGACGCCAACAGCGCCGCCGCCGGGTTCCGCATCGCCGTGCCCCCTGGCTGGAAGGAAACGCGCAAGGACCTGGCCACCGACTTCACCGGTCCAGGCGACCTGCTACTCGAGGTCGACCTTACGCAACAGCAGACCGCCAACATGGTCACCGCGGCCAGGCAGGTCGAGGCGGAGACCCATTTCCGCGGTTACAAGCGCGTCAACCTGCAGGCCGAACCGGTCAGGCATGCCGAGGGCGCCTTCTGGAAGTTCACGTGGACGCCCGCGGGGGGCGTGCAGTACACCGTCGACGACATCTTCTTCGCACAGCAGACACCGGCCGGCGTACAGGACTACGCCATCTACCTCCGGTCGCCGACGAGCACGTTCAGCGCCAAGAGCCTGCCGTTCTTCGACGAGATCCTGCCGACCTTCCAGACCGTCCAGGCGAGCTGATCGCCAAGGAAGTTCCCCGGACCCGCACGCGGTGACGAATGGACCTGATGCCTGCCCCGGGGGACGGGGGTCGTCCCCCGGGGCGTATCAGTACGAGTTGTCGGACTCCTCGTGGGCCCACGCGCCGCAGGGCGAACCGTACCGGCCCTGAATGTAGGTCAGGCCCCAGCGGATCTGGGTCGCCGCGTTATTCTGCCAGTCGGCGCCAGCGCTCGCCATCTGCGCGGCGGGCAGCGACTGCGGGATGCCGTACGCACCGGACGTGGGGTTTTCTGCCGTCACGCTCCAGCCGCTCTCGTGCTCCCACAAGGGCTGCAGGCAGGAGAACTGGCTGCTTGACCAGCCGAACTGGCTCAGCATCCGCTCGGCGATCTGCTCCGGTGACCCCGACGGGGTGGTGACCGCGGCCTTCGCTGCCGCGGCCTTCGCGGCGGCCGCCTTGGCCGCGGCGGCCTTGGCGGCTGCCGCTTTCTCCGCCACGAGTTGCTGCTGCTGGCGCTCGGCCTGGAGGGAATGCATCCGCGTCAACATGACGGCCTGCCCGACGCCATCCGACGACGACTGCGCAGCGGCCTGCTGGCCGATCGTGGTCGTGTACGCGGCGTCGGCGCTAGCCGGTGCCGGCGAGGAGCCGGCGGGAAGCGTGGCAGCCAGGGAAACGGCTGTCGCCAGGGTCAGCGCGCCCGCCGTGGCGATCGCGATCTTGCGCGAGCGCTTGGCGGACAGGAAAGAGCGCTTGATGGACAGGAAAGAGGGCAGGGGGAAATGCCTTGCCAAAAGAAAACCCTTGCTAGCTCGCGCCGTGCGCGATCGTCTTCCACCTCTGACGCCACGATCCGCGCGCTGGGGGAAAGCGCGGCAGGCATCGGCACGCGGATTTGACGCGGGGACAGGGCGTCAGGGCTGCTCGGGGCAGCCGTGGTCTCGCGGGCGAGGTGCTGTTGTCAGCAAACGATGCCATGGAACAATCGATTGCCGTGCACGCATTCCTGCGTTTCCGACGCCACGAGCGGCGGGCGGCGTCGGCAGGAGGCGCGAAACACCGCCTCCGTCGGGAGTTCCTGTTACCCGCTGGTAACTTTTGTGAGTTGGGCCACGTCGTCATGCTTGGGCAAAGTTTTCACTATGAGTAATTGAACTACTACCAGTGGTTCGTATTTGCTTGGGGTATACACTCAGCATATAGTTCCGCCATGAGCGTTCCACTCACGTTGCTCGGCCTGCTTGAACGGGAGCCGAGCCACGGCTACGACCTCAAGCGGGACTACGACAATTTCTTCGGCCGCGGCAAGCAGCTGCCGTTCGGGCAGGTGTACGCCACGCTCGGACGGCTGGCACGCGACGGCAAGGTGATCGCCGGCGATGCCGAGCCGGGCGACGGCCCCGACCGCAAGCGCTACGTTATAACCGACACAGGCCGTCACGAGGTCGACGGGTGGCTGGCCGAGCCGGTCGAGCCCGAGCCGCACCTGCAGACGGTGCTCTTCGCGAAGGTGACCCTCGCGCTCATGCTCGGTAAGCCGGCCGAGGCCTACCTCGACTCGCAGCGTGCCGCGCACATGCGGCGCATGCAGGAGCTTACCGACCTCAAGCGCACCGGCCCGCTGGTCGACGTGCTCCTCGCCGATCATGCCCTGTTCCACCTGGAGGCGGACCTCCGGTGGATCGATCTCACGTCAGCCCGACTGAAGGAACTAGCTGAGGCGGTTAGGAACTGATGAGCACCCCCGCTGTGCCTGCGAGCGTGAGCCGCGGCAGCCTGATCGAGGCCCGCGGCGTTTTCAAGTCATTCGGCCAGACCCCAGCGCTGCGCGGCGCGAACCTGACCGTCGGCCAGGGCGAGATCTTCGCCATCATGGGCCCGAGTGGTTCCGGGAAGTCCACCTTGCTGCACTGCCTGGCCGGGATCTTCACCCCGGACGTGGGGGACGTGCTGTTCGACGGCCAGGTGGTGAACGCGATGAGCGAGGCCGACCGCACCAAGCTGCGCCGCACCGCCTTCGGGTTCGTGTTCCAGTTCGGGCAGCTCGTGCCGGAACTCACCGCCGCCGACAACGTGGCGCTGCCGCTGCTGCTCAACCGCACCAAGCGCAAGGTGGCCTACAAGACCGCCGACACCTGGCT
>DASXDG010000443.1:0-25049 GCA_036490795.1 Streptosporangiaceae bacterium | reverse complement strand
AGGACGCGCGACCCCGTCTTCTGGTTCACCCACGAGCCGGCCGCCCCCATTGTGCCGCTGAGAGGGTCACCGAGCTGTCACAGGACCACAACCCACGGTCCCTTCTAACCAAAGCCACCCACCCATCTAGCCGCCCGCTATTCCGTGCAGTGCTACCCCGTACCGACCCGGACATGCCGACAGATACCGCCGGAGGGTTACGGAAACACAAGAATATCCACTCAGCGTGCACTTGGGCAGCACTTACGGGGATCAGCCAGGTTGCAGACCCTAGCTTCATGATTACTCCCGGGTACTCACAGTCACCGCCGCGGTGCCCTTTCCGGCACCCCTCATACGGTATGAGCCGCCGGCCTAGCATCCGCCAGCTACTTTGCGGCAGGAAAAACGCGAGACTTCCACACCTTTACTTCGCCTCTACGGCCGGTTTAGTTTCACCCTGAGTGGCCTGCCCCGTAGGATCGACCACGTGTCCGACTGCTTGTTCTGCGCCATCGTCGACGGTCAGGTGCCCGCCACGCGCGTGCTCGAGAGTGACCGGGCGCTGGCGTTCCGCGACATCAACCCGCAGGCGCCGGTGCACGTGCTGGTGATTCCCAAGCTGCATCACCAGGACGTGGCGGCTCTCGCCAAGGCCGACGACGGCCTCCTCGATGACGTGATCGCGCTGGCGCACGAGGTGGCGCGTGCCGAGGGCGTCGCCGACACCGGTTACCGTGTGGTGTTCAACACGGGGGCCGACGCCGGTCAGACCGTCCAGCATGCTCACGCGCATGTCCTCGGCGGCCGTTCACTCGCCTGGCCGCCGGGCTAAGCGACGCGTCACCATCGAAAGCAGCTGCATTGACAGACGCCACACAAGCACAGCAGGTCAAGATCGTCATTCCGGCTGACCACTCCATGGTCAGCCTGCTCGGCTCGGGGGACGAGCTGCTACGCGTGATAGAGCGCGAGTTCGCCACCGCCGGCGACATCCACGTGCGCGGCAACGAGATCACCGTGACCGGCCCCCCGGAGGAGACCGCGCTGGTCTCGGCGTTCTTCGACGAACTGGTCGAACTGCTGCGCAAGGGCACCGAGCTGACCCCCGACGCCATCGAGCGCACGGCGGCGATGCTGCGCGCCAAGCACGGTGTCCGGCCCGCCGACGTGCTGACCGTGGGCATCTTGTCCGCGCGCGGCCGCACGATCCGGCCCAAGACGCTGAACCAGAAGCGGTACACCGACGCCATCGACAACCACACGATCGTGTTCGCGATCGGCCCGGCCGGCACCGGCAAGACGTATCTGGCGATGGCCAAGGCGGTCAAGGCGCTGCAGGCCAAAGAGGTCAACCGGATCATCTTGACCCGCCCGGCGGTGGAGGCGGGAGAGCGGCTCGGCTTCCTGCCCGGCACGCTCTACGAGAAGATCGACCCGTACCTGCGCCCGTTGTACGACGCGCTGCACGACATGGTCGACCCCGACTCGATCCCGCGCCTGATCAGCGCCGGCACGATCGAGATCGCCCCGCTGGCCTTCATGCGCGGCCGCAGCCTCAACGATTCGTTCATCATCTTGGACGAGGCGCAGAACACCTCGCCCGAGCAGATGAAGATGTTCCTCACCCGGCTCGGTTTCGGCTCCAGGATCGTGGTGACTGGCGACGTCACCCAGATTGACTTGCCGTCCGGCCAGGTCAGCGGCCTGCGCGTGGTCCAGGACATCCTCGATGGCTTGGAGGACATCCACTTCGCGAGGCTGACCAGCCACGATGTGGTTAGGCACCGGCTGGTGGGAAAGATCGTGGACGCGTACGAGAGATACGACGCACTGAACGGGCAGCACACAGACAAGAGAGCACCCAGGCGGAGATGAGCATCGATATCGCCAACGAGTCCGGCGTCGACGTCGACGAATCCGGGCTCGCCGCGGTGGCCAGGTTCGCGCTTGACCAGATGCGCATCCACCCGCTGGCAGAACTATCCGTCCTGCTGGTCGACGAGCCTGCCATGGGCGAGCTGCACGAGCGGTGGATGGGAGAGCCCGGTCCGACCGACGTGCTCGCGTTCCCCATGGACGAGCTGCGGCCGCCGCAGCCAGGAGCCCGCGAGGAAGCCGCGGACCCAGGCCTGCTCGGTGACGTGGTGCTCTGTCCCCAGGTCGCGGCGGAGCAGGCCGCCAAGGCCGGTCACAGCACACAAGACGAGCTTGAGCTGCTTTCGGTACACGGGATCTTGCACCTGCTCGGTTACGACCACGCGGAACCGGACGAGCACAAGGCCATGTTCGGCCTGCAAGAACGGCTGCTGAAGGCCTGGAGCGAGAGCAAGGGGTTATGCAGTACTGGCTGCCGGTCCTGGTGGCGGTCGTCGCGGTGGCGGCCGGCTGGTTCGGCCGGGTCGCGTTCGACCGGCGGCGCGCGCAGACCGAACCGGAACAAGACAGCCCGGTCGACTGGACCGCGATCGAGCCGGGCGAACGCGAGATGGTGAAGTCCGTCGTCCAGCTCGGCGACACGATCGTGCGCGACGTGATGGTGCCGCGCACCGACATGGTGTTCATCGAGGCTGATAAGACCGTGGAGCAGGCGCTGTCGCTGGCGCTGCGCAGCGGCTTCTCCCGGCTGCCCGTGGTGGGCGAGAGCACCGACGACATCGTCGGCATCGCTTACATGAAGGACGTCGTGGCGTGGCAGCACGAGCACACGGACACGGAGGCCGAGAAGGTGTCCACGATCATGCGCCCGGCGAGTTTCGTCCCTGACAGCAAGCCGGTGGACGAACTCCTTCGGCAGATGCAAGCGCGCCGCATCCACGTGTCGATCGTCATCGACGAGTACGGCGGCACGGCCGGCCTGGTCACGATCGAGGACATCCTGGAAGAGATCGTCGGCGAGATCACCGACGAGTACGACAACGAGCAGCCGCCGGTGGAGCGGCTCCACGACGGCTCGGTCCGGGTGACCGCCCGGCTGCCCGTGGCCGACCTCGAGGAGCTGTTCGGGGTCAGCGTGCGCGCCGAGGACGTGGAGACGGTGGCCGGCCTGCTCGCCCACGAACTCGGCCGGGTGCCCATCGCGGGCTCGACCGCCACGGTGAGCGGGCTGCGGCTGACCGCCGAGAAGAACCTGGCCGGGCGCCGCAACAAGATCGGGACCGTGCTCGTGGAGCCAGTAGGATCGCCACAGTGAGCCAGGAATCACTGTCCGCCGAGGCGGTATCTCCAGAAGATGCGAAGATCATCATGCTGGCCCGGTCGACACGGGCGCGGGTAGCGGCGTCGGAAGGCGCCGCGGTCCGCGACGAGACCGGCCGGACCTACACGGCGGCGGCGGTGGCGCTGCCGTCGCTGCGGCTGTCGGCGTTGCGCCTCGCGGTGGCCATGGCGGTGTCCAGTGGTGCGGTCAAGCTGGAAGCGGCCGCCCTGGTCAGTGACGCTGACCCGGATCCCGGCGATCTCGCCGCCGTCCGTGACCTCGGTCCCGAGGCGCCGGTGTTCCACGCGGCCCCCGACGGCACGCTACGCGCAGTACTTTGAGCTTTTGCTCACCAGATAGGAAATCAAGTGAACACGGTGCCTGCCTTCCGTTCCGGCTTCGCCTGCCTCGTCGGCCGCCCGAACGTGGGCAAGTCGACCCTGACCAATGCCCTGGTGGGCGCCAAGGTGGCGATCACCAGCGACCGGCCGCAGACGACGCGCCGGGTCATCCGCGGCATCGTGCACCGGCCGGACGCGCAACTGATCATCGTCGACACCCCGGGGCTGCACAAGCCTCGCACGCTGCTTGGCGAGCACCTGGACAGCCTGGTCAGGTCCACGCTGACCGAGGTGGACGTGATCGGCCTGTGCATACCAGCCGGTGACCCGATCGGGCCGGGCGACAAGCTGCTGGCGCGCGAGGTGAAGGCCGTCAAGACGCCCGTTGTCGCGATCGTCACCAAGACTGACACGGTCCCGCCGGACCGCGTGGCCGCCCAGCTGTCCGCCGTGGCCGACCTCGGCGACTGGGACGACGTGGTGCCCGTGTCCGCCGCCGCGGATTTCCAGCTGGACGTGCTCGCGGACGTGCTGGTCTCGCACCTGCCCGAGGGCGTCGCGCTGTATCCGGACGGCGAGCTCACCGACGAGCCGGAACAGATCATGGTCGCGGAGCTGATCAGGGAGGCCGCGCTAGACGGTGTCCGCGATGAGCTGCCGCACTCGATCGCGGTCGTGGTGGAGGAAATGGGCCCGCGGGCCGGCCGGGACGACCTCACCGATGTCTACGCCGAGCTGTACGTGGAACGCTCCAGCCAGAAAGCGATCGTCATCGGCACCTCCGGTGCCCGGCTGAAGCAGGTCGGCAGCCGTGCCCGAGGCCAGATAGAGGCCCTGCTCGGCACGCGCGTCTACCTGGACCTGCACGTCCGCATCGCCAAAGACTGGCAGCGCAACCCCAAACACCTCCGCCGCCTAGGCTTCTACGACTGACGCCCCGGCCGCCGCGGATCGGGCGGCTCCCCGCGGGTCGGCCCGCTCCCCGCGGGTCAGGCCGCTCCCCAGCGGGTCGGGCCGCCCCCCGCGGGTCGGGCCGCTCCCCAGCGGGTCAATTGCGCATTTGACATCGCTAGAGAGTGTCGATTGCGCAATTGACTAGGTCAAGCATTGTGGCGCGTGGTGCTGTCGTGGCGGATGTTGTCTATGTTCGGTCTTGTTTCCTGGCCGTCGGCGGCGTGACGGTCACGCTTATGCCGTTACGGGACGTTGAGCCCCGGGCGGGTGGCGCCACCGGGGCTGTTGGGTTACTGGGCGAGCAGAGTGGGTGGCGCGTTATGCCTGGCGGTCGGGCGATCCCGAATAACGTGGTGGATTGCCCTATCGTGTCGGATTACCCCCCGAAAACGGGGGTCAGACTGCCACGTAGGGGCAATCTTCCACGTTGTATGCGCCGTGACCGTGGAGGTCAGCGTCCGGCCGTGCCGCCGCTCAGTCGGCCGGGGTCGTCGCTACCAACCTGGTCGATTGCGCAATCGACACGCTCTAGCGAAGTCAATCACGCAATTGACCCGTTTGGGTGTCTGACCCGTCTGGGTGTCTGACCCGTATGGGTGACCCGTCTGGGTGTCTGACCCGTTGGGCGATCGCGTAGTTGCGCGGCCCGAGCTGGGTGACCACGCCGTTCAGGCGATCTCTGACCCGCGCCGCGTCCCAGCGGAGGATCGCCTCGCCGTCCTCGTGCGGGGCATCGGCGAGCATGTCGTACAGAGCGGCGACGTCAGCGAGGACCGCCTCGGGTATCGGGTCTGACCACGACTCCAGCGTGTACCCCGCCGGGATAGAGACCGCTGGGACGGGCACGGGCAGGTCGAGCACACGACGTGTGGTCGAGAGCCCTCGTGCCGCGCCGGCCGACCGGGCGAACGCCTCGCCTGGCGACCCACGCCAGGCGAAGCCGGACAGTACGGTCCTTCCGCGTCCGGCACGCACGGTCCTGTGCGTGCCGGAGCAGGGCGCGGCCGGTGCCCTGGCGGCGCAGGGCCGGGTCTACGGTCACGCGGACCGACGCCCGGTGCTGGTTCTCGAGATCCGGCAGCTCCAGCTGGTACCAGCCCGCTACTCGCCCACTGGGCATGCGGGCCAGCCAGGTTTCCTGCGGCTCACCCATCCAGCCACAGGTCAGGTAGCCGCTGAACAGCCCGGCCGACATCGGCGGCGAATCCCATGGACTGTCCTGCTGGCGGCCCGTCACATGGACCTGGTAACAGCTGTCTTCGGCGGCAGGGTCGAGGCGCTGGATATCCACCTGCCAAGCCAACCGCAGCCGGCCGGTCCCGGGCCAGCGAAATAGCCCGCCGGCAAGCACCACTGATCGTTCTGATAGAGTCGTTGCTCTAATGTCTCGCGAGCTGCTCCTCCTTAGCGGCCGCGGCGGGGGCCTCTAGGCCGGCTCCCTCGCCGCGGGGCTTCGGCGTGTGCTGGCCATTAGCCATCCGCCCCGTATTGAGGAAGCAGCCAAAGACAATGCATAAGCCAGTTGCGCCTGTATCCCAGCAACCTAGCGGCATGCCGTGCCAGCGTTACTCACCGTTCCCGCCCGTTGAACTGCCGGACCGGACCTGGCCGTCCAAGTCCATCACCGCGGCGCCCCGGTGGCTGTCCACCGACCTGCGCGATGGCAACCAGGCGCTGATCGACCCGATGAGCCCGGCCCGCAAGCACACGATGTTCGACTTGCTCGTGCGGATGGGCTACAAGGAGATCGAGGTCGGCTTCCCGTCGGCGAGCCAGACCGACTTCGATTTCGTCCGCGAGCTCATCGAGACCGACCGGATCCCGGACGACGTCCGGATCTCCGTGCTCACCCAGGCACGCGAAGACCTCATCGAGCGGACCGTGCAGTCGCTGCGGGGAGCGTCCAAGGCGTCCGTCCACCTGTACCACGCGGCCGCGCCGCTGTGGCGGAAGGTCGTATTCGGCATCGGCCGGGAGGAGTGCAAGGCGCTCGCCGTCGAGGGCACACGGCACGTCATGGACTACGCGGAGAAGTACCTCGACGGCACCGACTTCGGCTATGAGTATTCGCCGGAGATCTTCATGGACACCGAACTGGACTTCGCGCTCGACCTCAGCACCGCCGTGATGGACCTGTGGGAGCCGGGGCCGGACCGGGAGATCATCTTCAACTACCCGTGCACGGTCGAACGGTCCACGCCGAACGTGTACGCCGACCAGATCGAGTGGATGAGCCGCAACCTGCCGGACCGCGACTACGTCTGCGTGTCCGTGCACACGCACAACGACCGCGGCACCGCGGTGGCCGACGCCGAACTGGCCGTGCTGGCCGGCGCGCAGCGGATCGAGGGCTGCCTGTTCGGAAACGGAGAGCGGACCGGCAACGTATGCCTGGTCACGCTCGGCATGAACCTGTTCAGCCAGGGCATCGACCCGATGATCGACTTCTCGGACATCGACGAGATCCGCCGCACCGTCGAGTACTGCAACCAGCTACCTGTGCACCCCCGGCACCCGTACGCCGGTGACCTCGTCTACACCGCGTTCTCCGGGTCGCACCAGGACGCGATCAAGAAGGGTTTCGAGGCGCTGGAGGCAGAGGCGGCCGCGGCGGGCGTGCCGTTCGCCGAGTACCCGTGGGCGGTGCCGTACCTGCCGATCGACCCGCACGACGTGGGCCGCACGTACGAGGCGGTGATCCGGGTCAACTCGCAATCCGGCAAGGGCGGCGTGGCGTACGTGATGAAGTCCGAGCACTCGCTCGACCTGCCGCGCCGGCTCCAGATCGAGTTCTCCAGGGTCATCCAGGCGCACACCGATGCCGAGGGCGGCGAGGTGCCGCCGGCGGACATGTGGCGGATCTTCTCCGCGGAATACCTCACCGACGGCTCGGTCACGCTGCTCGACCACCAGACCTCGTCGGTGGTGGAAGCCAAGAACGTGCTCTCCGCTGAGGTCCGCGTCGACGGCGTGAACAGGGAGATCGAGGGGAACGGCAACGGCCCGATCTCCGCGTTCTGCGACGCGCTGGCCACGATCGGGATCGACGCGCGGGTGCTCGACTACACCGAGCACGCGCTCACCGCGGGCACGGACGCGCAGGCCGCCGCCTACGTGGAGTGCGAGATCGGCGGGCAGGTGCTGTGGGGCGTCGGCGTGGACACCAACACGGTGTCCGCGTCCATGCGCGCCGTCCTGTCGGCCGTGAACCGCTCCCGCCGGTAGGCCTGCCAGCCAGCCGGGCCAATTGCGCAGTCGACACGCTCTAGTGGTGTCAATTGCGCAATTGGCCCGCTGGCTAGACTCACATCATGCAGCTGTACACCGATGACGGGGTGGTGCTGCGGACCCACAAGCTCGGCGAGGCGGACCGGATCATCACGCTCCTGTGCCGCAAGTCAGGCCGGGTCCGCGCCGTGGCCAAGGGGGTCAGGCGTACCAAGTCCCGGTGGGGGGCGCGGCTCGAGCCGTTCACCCATGTCGACCTCATGCTGCACGTCGGGCGGTCGCTGGACGTGATCACCCAGGCCGAGGTGATCAGGCCCTACGGTGAGCCGCTGATCGCCGACTATCCCAGGTACACCGCCGGGGTTGCGATGCTGGAGACGGCGGAGAAGCTCACCCCGGTCGAGAAGGAACCCGCGCTGCGCCAGCTCCTGCTGCTGATCGGCGGGCTGCGCTCGCTCGGCGAGGGGGAACACGACTCGCGGCTGGCGCTCGACGCGTACCTGCTGCGGTCGCTCGCGGTCGCCGGGTACGCGCCCGCCCTGGCCGACTGTGCGCGGTGCGGGTCGGACGAGGCCCTGGCCGCCTTCGCGATTCCGGCGGGTGGCATGGTGTGCGCTTCCTGCCGCCCGCCGGGCGCCGCCTCACCCAGCCAGCAGACGATCGCGCTGATGGTCGCGCTGCTCCAGGGTGACTGGGCGGGTGCCGACCGCAGCGACCGCCGTCACCAGGTAGAGTGCAGCGGGCTTGTCGCCGCTTACCTGCAGTGGCATCTGGAGCATTCGATTCGTTCGCTACGTCACGTGGAGCGCATCTGATGGGTTACCGCCCGCCGGACCCGCATCCGTCTGGTGCCCGGCCGCCGGCCATTCCGGCCGACCTGGTCCCCAAGCACGTGGCGATCGTGATGGATGGTGACGGGCGGTGGGCGAAGGCGCGCGGCCTGCACCGGACCGAGGGGCACAAGCGGGGCGAGTCATCGCTGCTCGACGTCATCATGGGCGCGATCGAGCTAGGCATCCCGAACCTGTCGGCTTACGCGTTCTCGACCGAGAACTGGCGCCGATCGCCGGACGAGGTCCGGTTTCTGATGGGCTTCAACCGCGACGTCATTCACCGCCGGCGTGACCTGCTCAACGAGATGGGGGTCCGGATCCGCTGGGCGGGGCGGCGGCGCAAGCTGTGGCGTTCGGTGATCTCCGAACTCGAAGAGGCCGAGCGGATGTCGGCCGGCAATACCGTGCTCACGCTGCAGTTCTGCGTGAACTACGGCGGCCGGGCCGAGATCGCGGACGCGGCGGCGAGGCTGGCCGCCGATGCCGCGGCGGGAAAGATCAAGCCGGACAAGATCGACGAGAAGGTGTTCGCGCGGTACCTGTACCGCCCTGAAGTGCCGGACGTGGACCTGTTCGTCCGGTCATCTGGCGAGCAGCGGTTCTCTAACTTCCTGCTGTGGCAGTCCTCGTACGCCGAGATGGTATTCCTCGACACGCTCTGGCCCGATTTCGACCGGCGGCACCTGTGGCACGCGTGCGAGATTTACGCGAGCCGCGACCGGCGGTACGGGGGAGCGGTTCCCAACTCGGCCGCCCCGTAACGCGCCTGTTGTTCTCGCGTTCCCTCATGCCCTGACGTGACCTTCACGCGCCGTCGCGCGACGTGAATCGTGGTGTTCATCAGGTTACTGTGCGTAACTGTCGTAATTACGGGGAACATCAGTCTTGGCATTGCGCTGCGACAACTGATTCAGTCGCGGCGCGGTTACGGGGAAAATAGGTTTTCGGGGGGAATTCAATGCGTCGCGCGGCCATGGCCGTCATTGTCAGCGCATGCGTGTCCTGTGCGATCGCGACGGGCGCCGGAACGCTGCCGGCCGCGCACGCGGCCGCGCGGGCGGCGGCTCCTGCCACGAAAGTCGTGCAGTACCGCGGCTATGAGCTCAGCGTTCCCGCGTCCTGGCCGGTCTACCAGCTAGGCACGAATTCGCACCAGTGCGTCCGCTACGACATGCACGCGGTCTATCTCGGCATGCCGGGTGCCGGCCAGGACTGCCCGCCTGGCCTGGTCGGCCGTACCGAGACCGTGTCCGTCGGCGGACCGGCGTTGCAGCACGGCCCGTCGGCCATCGTCGTGCAGAGCGTGCCGCTGCGTGGCCAGCCCGCGGTGATCATGCAGGATGCGCGCGAACGCGAACTCGGGATGACGCTCTCCGCTCCGTCCGCCCCGGCGATCACGGCGACGTACGGTGCCGATCCCGGCGTGGCCAGGCAGGTGCTCGCCAGCATTCACCAGATGGTGTACCAGGCGGAGAATCGGGCCGACCCGGAACTCAAGTCCGTGACGACGGACTCGGCGGCAAGCACGCTCGGCCCTGAACTCGGGGCGCCGCTAGGCAACGCGCCGGCGCCCGCGAAGGGGCCGATGGCCGGCTTCGATACCTGCACCGCGCCGTCGCTGGCCACGATGAAGGTATGGCGAGCCAAGTTCGCCGCCGCCGGCATCTATATCGGCGGCGAGGAAGCCGCCTGCGACTACGGCAACCTGACCCCGCAGTGGGTCAAGGCGGTGAAGACGCTGGGCTGGTCGCTGCTGCCCACCTACGTCGGCCTGCAGGCACCGTGCGACAGCTTCAGCGGGAAGATCAGCCGCAAGCCGGCCCAGGCGGCCGCGCAGGGCAAGACCGACGCGGAATGGGCGGTCGAGGACGCGCAGAACTTCGGCCTGGGCAAGGGCGCGCCGATCTACGACGACATGGAGGCATACAACTCGAACAAGCCGGTCTGCGTGAAGTCGGTTCTCACCTTCCTCAACGCGTGGACCAGGCAGATCGAGGCCGAGGGCTACGTGTCTGGCGTGTACTCGAGCGCCGGCTCCGGCATCCTCGACCTGAACACGACCAGCATGATCAACGGTCACCCGATGGCCGAACCGCAGGCGCTGTGGTTCGCGCTGTGGGACAACGCGAGCGATCTGAACGGATCGCCGTACCTGAGCGGGGCCCTGTGGCCGCTGGCCCGCCGGTCCAAGCAGTACGAGGGATCACGATGGGTGAAGGTGCGCAAAGTCGGCCTAGACGTGGACCTCGACCTCGTCAATAGCGCCACCGTACGATAACGGTTCGCATCCGCTCCCGGGTACTCCTAAGCTGGGCTGTCTACCGACCGCCAGCCGGATGGAGTAACCAGTGGCCCTGCGCAGTGACCGCCTTGACGCCGTCGTCAACCTGAGCAAACGACGGGGTTTCGTCTACCCGTCGAGTGAGATATACGGCGGTCTGCGCGCCGCGTGGGACTACGGGCCGCTGGGCGTGGAGCTGAAGAACAACGTCAAGCGCCAGTGGTGGAAGTCGATGGTCACTGAGCGTGATGACATCGTCGGCATCGACTCGTCGGTGATCCTGGCTCGCGAGGTCTGGGAAGCCAGCGGTCACGTGCAGAACTTCACCGACCCGCTCACCGAGTGCCAGTCCTGCCACAAGCGGTTCCGTGCCGACCACCTGATTGAGGCCTACGAGGAGAAACACGGCCACGTGCCCGAGCACGGCCTCGCCGACATCGCGTGCCCGAGCTGCGGCAACCGCGGCACCTTCACCGAGACGAAGCAGTTCAACGGCCTGCTCAGCACCCACCTTGGCGCGGTCGAGGGCGACGGTGGCCTGGCCTACCTGCGTCCGGAGACCGCCCAGGGCATCTTCATTAACTACAAGAACGTGCTGCAGACCTCGCGCAAGAAGGTCCCGTTCGGCATCGGCCAGATCGGCAAGTCGTTCCGCAACGAGATCACGCCGGGCAACTTCATCTTCAGGACCCGCGAGTTCGAGCAGATGGAGATGGAGTTCTTCGTCCGCCCGGGCAGCGACGAGGAGTGGTTCGAGCACTGGCTGGACACGCGTTTCGGCTGGTGGGTCGACCTCGGCGTGAAGAAGGACAACCTCCGCCGGTACGAGCACCCCGCCGAGAAGAGATCTTTCTACTCAAAACGAACAGTGGATATCGAGTACCGGTTCGACTTTGCCGGATCCGAGTGGGGCGAGCTCGAGGGCGTCGCGAACCGGACCGACTATGACCTGTCCACGCACCAGGAACACTCCGGTCAGGACATGACCTTCCTGGACCAGGAGTCAGGCGAGCGTTTCGTCCCTTACGTGATCGAGCCGGCGGCAGGCGCCGACCGCGGATCGCTGGTCTTCCTGCTCGACGCGTACACCGAAGACGAGGCGCCCGACGCCAAGGGCAAGATGGAGAAGCGCACGGTGCTGCGGCTCGACCGGCGTCTGGCGCCGGTGAAGGTCGCCGTGCTCCCGCTGTCCCGCAACGCCGATCTGTCGCCCAAGGCCCGCGACCTCGCGGCAGCGCTGCGCAAGCGGTGGAACACCGACTTCGACGACGCGAGCGCCATCGGGCGCAGGTACCGTCGCCAGGACGAGATCGGCACGCCGTTCTGCGTCACGGTGGACTTCGACACCCTGACCGACGACGCGGTCACGGTTCGCGAGCGCGACACCATGCTGCAGGAGCGCGTAGCGATCAGCGGCGTCGAACAGTACCTAGCCGACCGCCTAACCGGCTGCTGACAAGTCACCGCCCCCCACCCCCAACCTGGTCAATTGCGCGATTGACATCGCTAGGGCGTGTCAATCGCGCAATTGACTTCATCAAGTAATGGCCCAACGGGCTCCAACGGGCTCCAACGGGCTCCAACGGGGTCTTCGGCTCGCGGGCTGGGTTGTATCCAGCCTCGTCAGCCTCAAGCGCCACGCTCGTTAGCCAAGGCGGGCCGCGAGAGTCAGGCCTTGCCCTTGAGCGCGTTGAGGACGGCGTCGAGGTCCGGATCGGTGCCCGAACGGCGATAGACCTCCGCGGCCGCCTGGTGGAAGCCACCGGGCAGGCCGTCGGCCGTCATCGTCGCGGCGATTTCCTCCATTTCGGCGATCCATCGCCAGCCCTTGGCCGCGGCCGAACGCGCGGCCTGCTCGGACCTGGCCGCTTGCCCCGGCTGAGAGAGCGCCCACTCAGCGAGCAGCGCGTCCTCGACGCCCTCGGCGCGGGCGAGCGCGCGGATCGCCAGGATCAGCGCCGAGGTGCCCTTGGTCCAACCCGCGTAGGCCATTTTGAGCGCGGAGGCGGCGCCCGGCTCGCCAGGTATTGCCCGAGCGTCGAGCAGCGTGCCGTCGAACAGCGCGGCAACGTCGGCGGCGTGTTCGCCGCACAGGTAGAGCCGGGTGCCGCCCGGTTCGGTGGGCGGCCCGCCGATGATGCCCCCGTCGACGAACCCGTCGACGAACCCGTCAACGAACCCGTCAACAGACCTGTCAACGGACCTGTCAACGGATTCGCCGACTATGGATGCCACCTCGCGGGCGGTGGCGGGGGAGACCGCGTTGGCGTCGACGTACAGCCCGCGGAACCCGGACGCCGCCCTGGCAACGTCCAGGGCGGCGTGCGGCGGGCAGATGGAGAGGATGATGTCCGCGCGTGCCGTGACCGCGTCGACGGAACCCACGTCCTGGAAACCAGCGGCCCGCGCGGCCGTCGCCGGGCCGCGGCCCGCCGACGCCCACAGCACCGTGTGTCCTCGCGACAACAGGCACTGAGCGACGGCGGCGCCCATCTCTCCGGGATGCAGCAGCCCGACGACTTTACTCATACAGGGAATTCTCCGGCATCACCAAACTCGGCGCTATGCCGGGGACTTCCAGGACTGGTTGCCGTTCCCGGTGCAGCTCCAGATCTGGACCTGGGTGCCGGAGCCGCCGTAGCCGGTGTCGTCCAGGCACTTGCCCGAGTTCGGATTGAGCAGCGACCCGTTGGCCTGCGGCTGCCAGACCTGTGCGACGGTGTTATTGCAGGTGTACAGGTCGACGAGGGTCCCGTTAGCGGTGCCGGCGCCCTCGACGTCGAGGCAATCGCCGTCGGCGTGGATGGTACTGTTCGCTTCCTCCGTCCACTGCTGCCCGTTGGTGCCGTTGCAGGTGTAAACGTCCACGGCGGTGCCAGGAGTGTTGTTATCGCTGGTGATGTCCAGGCACAGGCCCTCGTAGCCCACCAGCGGTGTGGTCGAGATGCCGTCGGCGGATGGCAGCACGTCCCAGGTGAACGTGGTGCTCGCCTGTGCGCCTTCGCCATCCTTGGCGGTGACGGTGACCGTGCTGGTGCCCGCGGTGGTCGGCGTCCCGCTGATCGTTCCCGAGCCGGAGATGGAGGTCCCGGCGGGCAGGCCGGTCGCGGTGAAGGACGGCGTCTGGCCGCTGCTGCTGTCCTTGGCGGTCACCGCTACGGACACCGCGGTGCCCGCGAGCCCTTCCTGCGAGCCAGGGCTGGCGATGGTCACCGGCTGGCCAAGCTGGGACGAGGAGACCGCGAGCGTGCCGGTCAGCGGCAGGTTCGCGTCGGAGTCGCCGACGTCGATGCCGTAGCTGCCGGTGCTGGTTGCCCAGCCGTTGCTGCTGCTGTTCCAGTACTGCAGGTTCTGCTGGGTCAGCGGGAATGTGACGGTCTGGCTGGCGCCCGCCGCCAGGTTGACCCGGGCGAAGCCTTCGAGCTGTCGTGGCGGCTGGCCTGATGCGCTCGGGTCGGTGACGTAAAGCTGGGCCACGTCCGCGCCCGCCCGCGAGCCCGTGTTGGTCACGGTGGCGCTGACCGTGGCCGCGCCGCCCTCGGGCAGCGTGCCGACCTTCAGGTTGCTGAACGAGAAGCTTGTGTAAGACAGTCCGTAGCCGAATGGGAACAGCGGGGTCTGGCCCTTGGCGTCGTACCAGCGGTAGCCGACGTCGATGCCCTCGGAGTACTGCACGGTCCCGTTCGAGCCTGGCCACTGCGCGGTGGTGGACGCCGGGACCTGGGTGAGTGAAGTCGGGAACGTGACGGTCAGATGCCCGGACGGATCGGTGTTGCCGAACAGCAGCGATGCGATCGCGGTGCCGTCTTCCTGGCCTGGGTACCAGGCCTCGAGCACGCCCTTGACCGACGACAGCCATGGCATCGTCACTGCCGATCCGGTGTTCAGCACGACGATTGTGTTCGGGTTCGCGGCGGCCACCGCGGAGATCAGGTTGTCATCCGAAGTGCCGAGGTCGATGCTGGTCAGGTCGCTGCCCTCGGACTCAGACAGGTTGGCGAACACGATCGCGACGCTGGAGGAGGCGGCGAGCGCGGCGGCCGAACTGTCCGAAGAGCCACTGTTGTAGCTGACCGTGGCCCCGCTCGGCGCGGCGGCCGTGATGCCCTGCAGCGGGGTGACGGTGCCGCTGGAGGTGACCGACGCGCTGCCTCCGCCCGCGGTCTGCGGGCTGGTCGAGGCGTCCGCGCCGATGACCGCGATCGACTTGTCCGATGAGGTGAGCGGGAGGATATTGCCGCTGTTCTTCAGCAGGACGGTGCCTTCCTCGGCCAGCTGCGTGGCGTTGCTCTGGTCGGCGGTGCTGGTGGCTGTCTGGTCAGGCGAGCCGGCCGTCGGCTTGTCGAACAGTCCGAACGCGAACATCTCGGTGAGGACGCTGGAGACCATCGAGTTCAGCGTGGCGGTGCTCACCGAGCCGCTGGAGACCGCGCTCTGCAGTGCGCTGCCGAAGTAGCCGTCGCTGCCAGGCATGTCCATGTCCAGGCCGGCGTTGGCCGAGGCGGCGGTGGAGTGGGTGGCGCCCCAGTCGGAGGTGACGAACCCGCCGAAGCCGAACTGCTGCCGCAGCACGGTGCTGAGCAGGTACTGGTTCTGGCACGCGGCCGTGCCGTTGATGTAGGAGTAGGAGCACATCACCGAGGAGGCCGCCCCGTTCTGTACCGCGTTCTGGAAGGCGGGCAGGTAGATCTCCTGCTCTGCCTGGGTGCTGACGACCGCGTTGTCGGACGATGTGTTGCGGTTGGTCTCCTGGTTGTAAACGGCGAAGTGCTTCACCTGCGCCATAACTCCGGCTGACTGCACGCCCCTGATGTCGGCGGCGCCCAACGTCCCGTTCAGGTAGGGGTCCTCGCCGACCGACTCAAATGCCCGGCCCCAGCGCGGGTCGCGGACGATGTTGATCGTGGGACCGAGGTCAACCGTGGTGCCCTTGTCGGCCTGCTCGCCGCCGATCAGCGCGCCGTACTCCTGCTCGGCGGAGGTGTCCCAGGTGGCCGCGATATCCACCGGGGCCGGCAGCTGGGTCACGCCGGTCATGCCGTCGCCCACCCCGGCTGGGCCGTCTTCCATGTTGAGCGCAGGGATGCACAGCGACCCGATGGCGGGAATGAACCCGACATAGCTGGAGCCCGATGCGCCGGTGACCAGGGCGACCTTCTGGGCCACGGTCATCTGCGCGAGCACCTCGCTGACCCGCGTCGAGATGGGCGCGGTCGAGCCGACCCACGGGCAGGCGGCAGAGGCCGCTGCGGCGGGCTGGGCCGTGCCGGTCACGCCGATTAGCGATACGCAGCCGAGCGCGACGGCCAGCGCGACCGTGCGCGCCTTGGTCAGCAGCGACCGTGCGTGGGCTGGTAGCGACGGCGTGTGCGACGCTGACGGCGCGCGCGAGCTGCGCATGGTGCCTCCTCGGACCTGCCTCGCTCGGGAGCGACGGCGACGGGTGTCGGAAGGCCGCGGCGCGCCGCCCCGCCGGCGGCATACGACCAAAAACTAACATCATCGCGCAGCATAAATGCGCGGAAAGCGGCTCGGCTAGATCTCAATGCGTAAATGGCCAGAAATAATCCGTTAACAGGGCCGCGTTCGGTTTCTCGGCTCGGCGGGTACCGATATGCGGCGTTTGTCCGGCCGGAAGAGTTAAGCGAATTGGGCAGAACAGGATTCGCGAGCTGCGCGAATCGCCGCCGTCCCGCTCTGATGGCCAGACCATGCGGCCTGGCCACCAGGGCGGGATTATCAAGTGCGGGACTACTAAGCGCGGGACTATCAGGGTGACGTCAGGTCACGGCAGGTTCCACACCTGGTTGGAGGTGTCAGCACAGGCCCAGATCTGCAACTGGGTGCCGGACCCGCCGTAGCCCGTGTCGTCGAGACACTTGCCGGATTGCGGGTTGTAGAGTTCTCCGTTCGATTGCGGGATGAACACTTGCGCGCCGGTGTTATTACAGGTGTACAAGTCGACTGTCGTCCCGTTCGCCGTCCCGCCGCCATTGATATCCAGGCAGCTGCCGAGGGCGTGCAGCGTGCTGCCCGCCTGCACGACCGTCCACTGCTGCGCGTTGGTGCCGTTGCAGGTATAGACCTGGACCGGGGTGAAGTTCGCTGGGTTCGCGCCGCGGACGTCGACACACAGTCCTTCGTAGCCGGTGATCGGTCCGGTGGAGCCGGTGGGCGGAGGAGTGCCGCCGCCGGAACCGCTGATCTGGTACGCCGCGACGTAGGCGACGCTCATCGTGCCGCCCGACGTGGTCGCGCTGGACGGCGCGGTGCAGTTGCAGACGCCGTCCGGGTAGCCGCCGCCCATGGCCAGGTCGAAGATGATCGACAGGTTGTGGTCGTACGCGGCCTGCCATGTCGACGTGCCGACCTGGCTCTCGCTCACGGTGTAGGTCTGGTTGCCATCCAGGTAGAAGGTGATCGTTTCGTTGGAGGTGTTCGTCCGGTTGAGGATCATCGTGTAGGTGTGGTAGGCGGTCTGGCAGCCAGAGCAGGACAGCAGTCCGCTGCCGATGCCATCGGGCTCGTTACACGGACCGCCGGGGTCGGTGCCGCAGTGAATGGTGCTCGAGTGCTCGGACAGGGCGTTGACGTCTTCCAGGATGTCGATCTCGCCGTTTTCCGGCCACTGGCCGGGGCCGAGCATCCAGAACGCTGGCCAGTAGCCGAGCCCGTTCGACGGATTCGGCTGCTCGATGGAGGCGGTCACTTCCAGTTCGCCGCCGGCCGGGGCTCCGACATTCGCGGACGTCGTCTGGATCCGGCCGGAGGTCCACGAGGTGCCACTGCCCAGTGCGGTGATGTCGAGATCGCCGTTGCCGTCAAGGTGGACGTTGCTCGTCGAGTTCGTCATCGTCTCGATCTCGCCGGTGCCGAACGTCGAGCCGGCTCCAGTGTCATATATCCACTGCGAGTCGGCGCCGGTGCCCGAGGAGCCGTTGAAGTCATCGCTGAAGATCGTCGACCAGCCAGACGGCGCTCCGGGCACCGTCTGCGGGGAGGCCTTGGCGGTGGACCTGGCCGCCTCGGCGGAAGTCGCCGGGGTGACGGCCCGGGCCGCCGCCGTCGGCGTGGTGGTTCGTGCCTGCGTCGCCGAGGCGGTGAGTTGCGTGCCAGCCATCAGCGCGATGACCGGAGCGATCGCGGCGGCCAAGATGGCCGCCCGCCGCGCCCGCCGCGCCCGGCGGCAGCGTCGCCAGGCAAGCCGGGCAATACTCGGGACTTGTGGTGACATACCGGCCATAACCGGTCTCCCAACCCCGCTCCAGGGCCAAAAGAATAGGAAGGTTTCCTATTTGTAAACTGAACGTAACCTTGTGCTTCGTAAGCGTCAACAGAGGCAAGCATTTAAAAGTTGTAAATCCTTGCCACGACGCCCGCCCGTGTGCCGGGGGCCGGTGGCCGGTGGCCGGGCGGGTGACCTCCGTGCCGCTAGTCTCCATGTATAAGAGACTCTGCCGGGGGCGCCTCGCTGCTCCATCGCGGGAAAATACCAGCCCCGGGATTGGTCCAGACCACAAGGACAGCAACGAGCGCGGTAGAGTCCCCAGTGAAAAACCTGATAGTCAGACGCCAAGAAGACACGATGTCGCGCGGTTCGAGGAGCAGAGTTCGGTGACGAAGCTCGTTTATGATTTTACTGAGGGTAACAGGGACCTCAAGGACCTGCTGGGCGGGAAGGGCGCCAACCTCGCCGAGATGACCAATCTCGGCCTCCCGGTGCCGCCCGGCTTCATTATTACCACCGAGGCTTGCAGGTACTACCTGCAGAACGGCGGCACTCCGGCGGGCCTGGACGACGAGATCAGCCAGCACCTGGCCGAACTGGAAGAGAAGATGGGCCGCAAGCTCGGCGACCCGGCGGACCCGCTGCTGGTCAGCGTCAGGTCGGGGGCCAAGTTCTCCATGCCGGGGATGATGGAGACCGTCCTCAACATCGGCCTGTCCGACGAGTCCGTGCAGGGCCTGGCCAAGCAGGCCGGCAATGAGCGGTTCGCCTGGGACTCCTACCGCCGGCTTATCCAGATGTTCGGCAAGACGGTGCTGGACATCGAAGGCGAACATTTCGAGCACGCTATCGACGCGGCCAAGAAGGCCAAGGGCGTCAGCAACGACCTGGACCTGGACGAGCAGGACCTGAGCAAGCTCGTCGAGACGTTCAAGGGCATCGTCAAGGAGCAGACCGGCCGGGACTTCCCGCAGGAGCCCAGGGAGCAGATGGACCTGGCCGTCAAGGCCGTGTTCAACTCCTGGAACGCCGACCGGGCCATCTTGTACCGCCGCCAGGAGCGCATCCCGGCCGACCTCGGCACCGCGGTGAACGTGGTCGCGATGGTGTTCGGTAACCTCGGCATGGACTCGGGCACCGGCGTTGCCTTCACTCGTGACCCGGGCAGTGGCGCCCAGGGCGTCTACGGCGACTACCTGCAGAACGCGCAGGGCGAGGACGTCGTGGCCGGTATCCGCAACACCGTCCCGCTGCAGGACCTCGAGCAGATCAACAAGGCCGTCTACGACGAGCTCATGGGCATCATGTCGACGCTGGAGAACCACTACCGCGACCTGTGCGACATCGAGTTCACGGTCGAGCGCGGCAAGCTGTGGATGCTGCAGACCCGGGTCGGCAAGCGCACCGCCGCCGCCGCGTTCCGCATCGCCATCCAGCTGGTGGACCAGGGCCTGATCGACATGGACGAGGCCGTCACCCGGGTGACCGGCGACGAACTGGCCCGCCTCATGTTCCCGCGGTTCGACACCAGCGCGGACGTCACCAAGATCGCCAAGGGGGTCAGCGCGTCCCCGGGTGCCGCGGTCGGCAAGGCCGTGTTCGACTCCGAAACCGCCGTCGCCTGGGCGGGCAACGGCGAGAAGGTCATCCTGGTCCGCCGCGAGACCAACCCCGACGACCTGCACGGCATGATCGCCGCCCAGGGCATCCTCACCAGCCGCGGCGGTAAGACCAGCCACGCCGCCGTGGTCGCCCGCGGCATGGGCAAGACCTGCGTCTGCGGCGCCGACGAGCTCAACGTCGACACCAAGGCCCAGCAGTTCACCACCAGCGCCGGCATCACCGTCAGCCAGGGCGACATGATCTCGATCGACGGCACCAGCGGTATCGTCTACGCGGGCGAGGTCCCTGTCGTCTCCTCCGAGGTGGTCCGCTACTTCGAGGGCGACCTGCACGCGCACTCGGACGAGGCCGACGACCTGATCAGAGCCGTGCACGCGATCATGCACCACGCCGACGAGAAGCGCCGCCTGGGCGTGTTCGCGAACGCGGACACCGGCCCCGACTGCGCCCGCGCGCGCCGGTTCGGCGCCGGCGGTGTCGGCCTGGTCCGCACCGAGCACATGTTCCTCGGCGAGCGCCGTCAGCTCGTGGAGAACCTGATCCTGGCCAAGGACGAGCAGGGCCGCACCGAGGCGCTGGACGCGCTCGAGCCGCTGCAGCGCGGCGACTTCGTGGAGATCCTCGACGCGATGGACGGACTGCCGGTCACGATCCGGCTGATCGACCCGCCGCTGCACGAGTTCCTGCCCGACCTGACCGAACTCACCGTCAAGATCGCCCTGGCCGGGGACAGCGCGACCGAGAAGGACAAGGAACTGCTCGGCGCCGTGCGCCGGCTGCACGAGCAGAACCCGATGCTCGGCCTGCGCGGCGTCCGGCTCGCCCTGGTCATCCCGGGTCTGGCGCAGATGCAGGTCCGTGCCATCGCGCACGCGGCCGCCGAGCTCAAGAAGGCAGGCAAGAACCCGCGCCCCGAGGTGATGATCCCGCTCACCGCCACCGTGCAGGAGATGGAGATCAGCCGCGAGCAGGTCGAGGGGGTCCTGAAGGAGGTCTGGGCGGAGACCGGCGTGGAAGTGCACACGCTCATCGGCACGATGATCGAGGTGCCGCGGGCAGCGCTCAACGCGGGTCCGATCGCGGCCAGCGCCGAGTTCTTCTCCTTCGGCACCAACGACCTCACGCAGATGACCTGGGGCTTCTCCCGGGACGACGTGGAGGGCGCGTTTTTCAGCAAGTACATCGAGCTGGGCATCTTCGGTGTCTCGCCATTTGAGACGATCGACAGGGACGGCGTCGGCCGCCTCGTCGACATCGCCGTCCGCGAGGGCAAGAAGGCCCGCCCGGACATCGAGCTCGGCGTGTGCGGCGAGCACGGCGGTGACCCGGACTCGGTGCACTTCTTCCACGAGGTCGGGCTGAACTACGTGTCCTGCTCCCCGTTCCGCGTCCCGGTCGCCCGCCTTGAGGCCGGCCGGGCCGCGCTTGAGGCAGGCGGTTCAAGCACCCGTTAATGAAGGGATACGACACTGACGCCACGGCCCGCTGGGTAGCGGAGCCGCCCAAGCGGGCCGGGCGCAGTGATTTCGAGCGGGACCGTGCCCGTGTGCTGCACAGTTCCGCGCTGCGCCGCCTGTCCGGCAAGACGCAGGTGGTGGCGCCCGGGTCCGGGGATTTCCCGAGGACCCGGCTGACGCATTCCCTGGAGTGCGCGCAGATCGGCAGGGAACTGGCCGAGGAACTCGGCTGCGACCCCGACCTGGTGGACGCGGCATGCCTGGCGCACGACATCGGCCACAGCCCGTTCGGCCACAACGGCGAGGCCGCGCTGAACGCTCTGGGCGGTTTCGAGGGAAACGCCCAGTCGCTGCGCCTGCTGACCCGGCTCGAACCCAAGATCCCCGGTGCCGGCCTGAACCTGACTCGCGCCACCCTGGACGCGACGCTCAAGTATCCCTGGTTCCCCGATGGCGCTGGCAGTGCTGACCCGGGGGGACGACCCCCCGGAAACCCCCGCAAATATGGCGTGTACCCCGAGGACGCCGAGGTTTTCTGGTGGATCCGCGACGGGGTGCCGGAGCGGCGGCTCTGCCTGGAAGCGCAGGTCATGGACTGGGCCGATGACGTCGCGTATTCCGTCCACGACGTAGAGGACGGACTGCACGCGGGACTGATCAAACTCAGAATTCTTATATCAGAACAAGCAGTGGTGGCCCGGACCGCTGCTGACTTGTTCTGCGATGACGGCGTCACGGTGGCTGAGCTCGAGGCGGTCCTGGCTGAGCTGCTCGTAATGGAGATCTGGCCGCGCGAGTTCGACGGGACCGAGCGATCCCTGGTCGTGCTGAAGAACCTGACCAGCGAGCTGATCGGCCGGTTCTGCGTGACCGCGCAGGAGGCCACGCTCGCGGCGTTCGCCGGCCCGCTGACGCGTTATGGCGCCGACCTGGTGGTGCCTCGCCAGCAGCGGCTCGAATGCGCGCTGCTCAAGGCGATCGCATGGCGGTACGTGATGGGACGCGAGGGCGCGGCACGCGCCCAGGAGCTGGAGCGGGAACTGCTCACCGAGCTGGTCTACGCGGTGGAGAAGGGCGCGCCGGACACGCTCGCCCCGCTGCTGCGACCGTCCTGGGCCGCCGCCGGGTCCGACGCGGAACGCCGTCGCGTCGTCATCGACCAGGTCGCGTCGCTCACCGACACTTCGGCGATCGCCTGGCACCATCGCCTGTGCGCAGCGGCCGGTTTACCACCAGTGCTTTCGCCGGTGCCTTCTGTGCACGTGCCTGGCCAGGGTCCGCTGGATCTGGGACGGGCTGAGGCGCAGGAACAGGCCGCCGCGCTGGGCGGGCGGTTCGCCGGCGAGCTGAACGCGCTTGAAGTACTCGCCGAGGTAGTTGTACAGGCTGTTCGCCCACGGCAGCCCGTGATCGGGCGCGCCGAGCCAGACGAATGTCGCCTGGTGGAACCAGCCCTGCCAGGTCTGCTCCGCGTCGCGCATGGTCTCCATGGTGGCGTCCTGCGGTCGCCCGCCGGTCATCGTCAGCAGTGTCCCGTAGGTGTCGACCACGGCGGGGCAGTCGGGCTCCGCGGCGAGGAACCGGTTGGCCACGATGGTGAGCGCTGGATTGTTGGTGATCACGCACGTCCCGGCGGGGATCAGGCGTTCCACGGCGGCGGCCTGGCCCGGCTGTTCCTGCACCTGGGACGCGGCGGTGACCTGCCGGACCCCGGTCACGCCGACCAGCGCCATGGCCACCAGCGCGCACACCGGCAAGGTGGCCGGGTTGATGGCGGGCACCGGCTGGCGCTGGCGCGCGAGCTGGCATAGGCGGGCGGCCGGGAGGGCGAGGGTCAGCGCGGCGAACGGCATGACAAACGCCGCGTAGTGCGAGTAGTACTCCTGGGGCAGCAGGAACATCACCACGGTCGCCGCCAGGCCGGCCAGGGCATACCGGTCGAGCATTGCCAGCGGCCGCCGTGTAGCGAGGTAACCGGCCAGCAGATACACGGTGACCGCAGGCAGCAGCAAGACGACCCCGGCCGCCTGGGGCAGCCCCGGCCACAGTGTCAGGCCGGCCATGTCCGCGAGCCTGGGCAGCAGCGGGTGCGGCAGGGTGCTGCGCAGGTACTGGCTGGTGACGACCTGCGAGATGAACTGACCCGGCGCGAGGAGGAAGAACGGCAGCACCGGGACGGCCAGCCCGGTCAGCGCGCCCCCGGCCAGCCAGCCGAGCCGCCTGGGCTTGCTGAGCAGCAGCAGGCCAATGACCACGAGCGGAACGGCTGCCCAGAGCTTGATGCTGATCGCGAACCCGAACACGGCACCGCCCAGGGCGAGCCGCCGGTCACTGGCGAACGTGTCCCCGCGGAATATCAGCAGCGCGGCGCCCAGGCAGCACAGGTTCAGCCAGGGTTCGAGCAAGAACGTGCTGCACGCCACCAGGGCGCTCGGATCGACCGCGTAGAAGCCGGACGCGATCGCCACGGCGAGTATGCCCCGGTGCCGGATGAGCAGTCCCAGCAGCACGATGCACGCGGTATCGGCGCAGACCGTGAGGATCCGCGCCAGCGCCAGCCCCCAGGCGGTGCCGGTCACCTTGGCGATGAACGCGACCGGCGTCATCAGCAGCATGCTGCCTGGCGGCTGCACCATGATGAAATCGCGGTACGGGATCACGCCAGCGGCCAGTCGCAGCGCGTTGCCGAACAGCACGCCGTCGTCGTACTGGGTGACCCCTAGCAGGACGCCGGGCCTGCTCAGCTGGTACAGCCGCAACAGCAGGCCGACCGCCGTGCAGGCCGCGATCAGCACCCAGGCCCGGCGGTTGTAACTGCTAGTGATCACGTGGTAACTAGTACCACCGGGGTTGATGCCGTAATCGAACTTAGTTAGCGTAATTGGCTAGTTAGCCTGCAGATCTTGTCCGAACCGACGGAGGGACGCCGATACCGGGCCGCAAGTCCGGTGCCGGCAGCGGGTCATCTGGCCGCAGTCGCAACGGGATAACGCCGGCCCAGGTGTCGCTGGCCAGGTCATCCTCGTCGTCTTCTGGCCAGCCGTCGGAGACCTTCAGCGACCATTGCCCGATCGGCATCCGCAGCACGATCGTCGCGGCTAGCTCCCGCCGGGCTGGCCGCCGTATCTCCGCGTTCCGCCCGGGCAGGAAGTGCTCGGTGAGCAGGTCCAGGGCGCGCGGTACGTCGTCAGGCGGCACCGGGGTCATCGTGCCGAACAGCACCGCGCTCCGGTAGCGGAATGAGGACTCGAAGCTGGACCTGGCGACGATGATGCCGGTCAGGTCCGTCACCGTCAGGCAGACCTGCCTGCTCGTCGCGGCCCGGCGCATCCAGCCCGCCCCGGTCGATCCGTGCACGAGCACGCCGTCGCCGTCACGCGCCATGGCGGTCGGGATCACGACAACGCCCCCGTTGTCGTCGGTCAGGCCCACGTGCGCGACGAGCACCTCGTCGAGCAGGCGGTCGAGCTCGGCGCGTTCGGTGACAGCGTGCTCGCGAAGCCGGGTCAGTTCGGTGTTCGGCATGGTCATGACCGTACCGCCATAAGTGGTCGGCCCGTAGAGCCAGAATGCCGATTTTCAGCAGGCCAGCATTCTGGTGGAGTGCCCCGAGCTGCCCGTATCGTCTCGCTGCCTCTCGAGCTGTCCCCGTCCGGAGCCCCGCTGCGGCACCGCGTCGCGGACGCGGTGATCGCGCTGCTGCGGGTCGGCCAGCTCCACTCCGGTGACGCGCTGCCGGCCACCAGGGCCTGCCGTATCGCGCGCGGCATGCCCTGGCGTAACGCGTGCAACTCTCGTCACGGCACTCACGCATCAACGCGGTAAAACGGTCCTACGCGGTAGAAAACTCTGCTGTGAGCATGGTTTCTTACCGCGTTGGATAAATGTTCCGCGCTATTTGGGGCGCAGGGCCATGTCGACCGGTT
>DASXDG010000442.1:0-15914 GCA_036490795.1 Streptosporangiaceae bacterium | reverse complement strand
ATTCGCGGCGGAGGGCGTTGAGGATGCGCGGGCGCTGAACGGGGTCCGGTTCGCTGGATGAGATGACCGCCATCGCGAGTACCCCGCCCATCGTGCCGCGTTCCAGTGCGACCGCGCAGCACCACAGGTCGGGGTCCACCTCACCGTTCTCGATGTGCAGGCCGGTGCGCTCTCCGTCGCGGATGAGCTGGCGCAATTCGGCCGAGCCGGCGACCGTCCGGTCGGTCAGCCGCGGGCATTTCTCTGGCAGCAGCTTCGCGCGGTGTGCGGACGGCAGCTTGCCGAGCATCGCCCGGCCCGTCGCGGTCGCCCACAGCGGGAACCAAGGGCCGAGGCCGGACAGCTTTTCCGCCATCTGGTCGGCATGATGCCTCGGCGGCTGCCAGGCGATCGGCACCACAACTCCGCCGAGTTGCTGCGCCAGCATGACGCTCTCCCCCGTAGCGGCGACGACCCGGGCCATCGGGCCCGCTGCCGCCGTCCGCAACGTGGCGATCCACTTGCCGGCGAGCAGCACCGAACGCGGTCCGACGGTGAACCTGCGCTCGCTGGTGCGGCTCGCGTAACCGCGCTCGACCAGGGCCGCCAGCAACCGGGACGCGGTCGCCATGCTGAGCTCCAGATGCTGAGCGACGTCGGTGACGCGAACCGCGAGCGGGGCGGCGTCGACCAGGAAGTCGAGCGCCGCCAGTGTCCGGTCTGCCGAGCGCACTTACGCCGCCACGGTCTCGGTCATCGACGGGATCACGTGCTCGCCGAACTCACCGATCATCTCCAGCATTCTGGCGTGGTCGACCGCACCGCCGCACGCGGCGAACACGACGTACTCCACACCGGTCTGCTCGCGCAGCCGCTGCACCTGCTCGCCGGCTTCGTCCGGCGTGCCCACGATCGCGCCGCCTGCCTTGATCATCTGTTCCAGCGTGCGCGGAACCGGCCCTTCCTGACCTGGCAGCCGCCATGCCTCGAAGAACCCGAACTCGCCCAGCCAGTCCGCGGTGAACGCCATCGCCTGCTCGGCCGCGGCCATCGCGTCCTCGTGCCGGCGGGCCACCGAGATGAACCGGCACAGCGCGACGCCGCCGTCCGGCCGCCACTCGCCGTGCCCCACCTCGCGGCCGTACCGGCCCGCCGCGTCTGAATAGGCCTGGAACAGGCCGTTGACCATGTTGATGTCGCTGGCGAGGGTGACGATCGTACTGCCGACCCTGGCCGCCCAGTCCAGCGTCGCCGGGCTCTGCGTCAGCGTGGTGAACAGCGGCGGATACGGGGTCTGCATCGGCTTGGGCACGGTGGCCACCTGGGTGAGCTGCCCGTCGGTCACGCCCGCGCCGAGCCGCGCCGAGATCGGGTGCGGCCAGGTGAGGCCGGGCGGTGGCACCTGGATGAGGTCACTGGAGTACGACCACAGGTCTTCGGTCCAGCTGCGCCGCAACAGCTCGAACCACTCCTCGAACACCCGGCGGTTGCGCGCCTCGATCTCGGCCCGGTCGCCGCCGGCGATGCCGACGCCGAAGTGCTGACCGAGGATGCCCACGGCGCGGGTCTGGTAGCCGCGGCTCAGCCCGATGTCGAGCCGGCCGCCGGTGAGGTGGTCCGCGATCGCGATGTCCTCGGCGAGGCGCAGCGGATTCCAGTTCGGCAGCACCAGACCCATCTGCCCATGCCGGAGCCGCTTGGTGTGCTGAGCGAGGTACACGTTGAGCATCAGCGGGTTGGGTGTGACCTGATAGCCCTCCACCTCGAAGTGATGCTCGGCCAGCATCATCGAGGTCCAGCCGTGCTCATCCGCGCACTGCGCCTGCTCACGCAGTTCGTTGATGGTGCTCTGGTAATGCCCTCGGTCGAGGCCCAGCAGACCGGTGCCGAGCTCCGTGGCCGATGCCACCGCCACTGGATAAAACAGCGAGAACTTCACGCTGTCATCGTGAATGAGGCATGAGCAATATGCAACGGACTTATTGCGCATCGTGCAAATTCGCGCCCGCGGACTCCGGAGGCGGGCTGAATAACCACCGTTAGTTATGACATGAACGGGAAATAACTCCACTGTGTTGGTCAAGCGCCCGGTGATCAGGGCGGCGCGTGCCGCCTACCTGGGCGTCGAGCGGTCGCCGCTGGCGCCGCTGCTCGGCGCGTCCTGGCTGCGGCGGCTGAAGTCCCGGATCACGCACATGCCCGCGGGGCAGGTGATCGCGCTGCTCGACGCGGCCGAGGCGGCGGGCCTGCCGGCCTGGGTGGCCGGCGGCTGGGGCGTGGACGCGCTGGTGGGGCGGCAGACCCGACGGCACTACGACCTGGACCTGGTGATCAGCGACGACGAGCGCCAGGCCGGCCTCGCGCAGGCCGTGCTGGCCGGCCGGGGGTACCGGCAGACGCACACCGAGCACAACGCCGGCCTGCCCTTGCCGTGGCGCCATGTCTGGCAGCACGCCGACGGATGGAGCGTCGAGCTGCTCACCGTGCCGCTGGACACAACGCCATTCAGTCAGCCGGGTTCGTTCACCGAGGGGATCATCGGCGCCAGGACGGTGCCGTGCCTGTCCGTGTCGTTGCAGCTCAGGCTGCATTCCGGGTACCCGGCCAGGGACATCGACCTGACCGACACCGAGCTGTTGCGCGCCTGCCTCCATCAGCGGGGCGCGACGTGAGCGGGCTGCGTGCCCGCGCGACCGCGTGGTTCAGGCCGGCCAGCCTGCTGATCGTGCCGGTGCTCGAGGCCGAGCCGGAGGTCGCCGCCTGGCTCGGCCAGGACCGGGTCGACTTCGACGGCGTGCCGCTGCACGTCACGGTGATGTACCCGTTCTTGCCCGCGCGTTCGATCGACGCGGCGGCTGAGGCGGCGGTGGCGGAGCTGGCCGGTGACGTTTCGCCGTTCGCGTTCGCGCTGACCAGGGTGGGCCGGTTTCCCGGCGTGCACTACCTGGCGCCCGACCCGGCCGGCCAGTTCGCCGCGCTCACCGGACTCGTCCAGCACCTGTGGCCAGCCTGCCAGCCGTACGGCGGCGTCTATGACACGGTCATCCCGCACGTGACGGTCGCGCTCGGCGACTCGCCGCCCGCCGACCTCGCCGCGCTGGAACGCCGGCTGCCGATCGGCGCCACCGCGGACGAGCTCTGGCTGCTCGACCAGACCAGCCGGGGCTGGGTGACGCGGCGCCGCTTCCCGCTCGGCGAATCAGCCGCCGAAGTACAGGTCGCGGGCCAGGGATAGCCAGGCCTGCCAGGACGCCGGGGTCTGACTGAGGCTCCAGTCGATGCCGTCGGTGTCGTTGGTGTCGAACCAGCAGACGGCGACGACACCGTACTTCGGTCCGGCGACCTCCTTGAGGTAGGTGTGCATGCCGTCGATGAACGAGGCGGCGCTGGCGATGCCGTGGGCCGGCGCGCCAGCGCCCGCGTTGGTGGCGGTCTCGACGACCATCAGCGGCCTGCGGCCGGCGAACTGGCTGAAGAACTGACCGAACATCTGCTCAAAACTCTGGTAGCCGTACCCGACGTTGCTGAAGCCGTCCACGCCGATGATGTCGGCGTACGCGTTGCCCGGGTAGTACTTACCCCAGTCGGCTGGCCCGTTGTTCGGGCACCATACCCACGTCACGTTGGTGGCACCGGCCTGCGCGAACAGGCGGTGGATATGCTGCCAGGCCTTGATGTAGGCGGACGGGTCGCCGGAGAAGCCGTGGTACCAGTTGCCGTTCATCTCCGGCATCAGGCGCAGGTAGATCCGGTGCCCGAAGTCCTTGATCGCGTCGGCCTGCTGCGTGATCCACCTGTCGTCGCTGCCGTCGTTGACCTCGGCCAGCGTGCGGTGGTCATCGGCGTCCTTGCCCGGGCCGTACCAGGTCACCAGCGGCGTACGGCCATGCGCGACGATCGTGGACTCGCCGGCGTCAGGGAACTGGTCGTCCCAGTTGTAGTACGTGAGCTGCAGGTTGTACCGGTGGCCCATCGCGGCCTCGCGCTGCTCGATCGCGGCTTCGGTACTCTTGCCGGACAAGCTGATGTAGGTGCCGAGCAGCATCCGCTGTTTCGAGGCTGGGGTTGCTGACGGCACCGGTTCAGCGGAGGCGCTTGCCGTGCCAGTCCCAGTGCTGGCAGTGGCGCTGGACGATGGCGCGCTCGGGCTCGGGATGGCGGCGTCCTTGGCGGCCTGGTTATCCGGCCACAGCCAGAACGCGACGCCTGCCAGCGCCGCGATCAGTACCGCCGCGAGCAGCGCGAGCCAGCGCCGGTTTCCGGTCATCGCGCGTCTCCCGACGTAATCGCCACGGTCTCGGTCTTGGTCTGATCAGCGGGGTTGGCAACGGGGTTGCCAATGGCGTTGAGCTGGGCGGTGATGCGCTGGCCCGCCGGCTGCGCGACGGCCCGCTGCCAGGTCTGCCCGGTGGTGAGGGTGAAGTCCCAGGTGCCGGCCTGGCGGGTGCCGTCTTTCAGGACGAGGCGGAATGCCTGCGTACCCGGGTAGGCGCTGCGGACGCCGAGCGTGGCCGTGCGCTGCCCGGGAACCAGCCAGAGCTGCGCGAACGGCGTCGAGTGCTCCCAGCCGCCGCTGACCACGGCGAGCCCGGTCGCCGTGCCGGCCATGGCGAGCGCCGCCAGCCCGTAACCGGCCGCCACCCAGGACGGCCGCCAGCGCGCCCCGCGCGCGGACGACGGGGGGGCCGCGGCGGCGGACGACGGGCGCAGCCAGATGGCGGCGGCGAGAGCCGCCAGCGTCACCACGGCGAGCAGGACCGCCCAGCTCACCCGGGTCAGGCCGGCCGGGATGAGGTTCAGCACCAGGCCGCCGAGCACCGCTACGGCCAGGCTCAGGCCGGTCGTCCACAGGGTGCGCCACAGCACCGGGCTGAACTGCCGCGGCGACCTGGCGGGCAGGGCGAACGCGGTGAGCGCGTAGCCGGGCAGCACCAGGACGAGCGGCACCCCGGCGAGCACGCGCAGCCATACCAGAGCGCTGGGGACTAGGCCGGTTACCAGCGCCGCCGCGATGGTGCCCGCGGCGGTGACCGCGAGGTCGGTGTTACGGCGCATATCCGTCTCCCGGCACTGCGTAGATGACGATGTTGCCGCTGTCGTAGATCCGGTTGAAGCCGGGCACCGTGTCGAACTTGGTGAGCTGCTGTCGCGGGATCGGCGACGAGCAGGCAGGCGCGGGTTCGGTGAAGTACCCGCCGGTGACCGACTTCTGCTCGCTCATCCGCAGGTCGACGAAGAGATAGCCGATCTGCTGCTGGCTGGCCAGCGCGGCGTCGACCGGGTTCCAGATGGCGCCGCAGTACAGCGGGTCGAGGTCGCCGACGGGGTTCTGGTCGCCGTAGGAACCGAGCAGCAGGTAGTTGGTGTAGTCGGCGGCGATCCGCTGCCCGGGCCCGAGCGTCTCGCCCGCCCATGCGGCGGCCGCGACGCCCTCCGGCGTGATGCCGCTCTCGAAACCGTCCACCACGTAACTGCCGGGCAGGCGTTCCCAGTACGGTGGCCAGCCGGACGCGATCCCGCCGGCGACGAGGATCACCGCCCCGGCCGCGACAACCGGGAGCTTGCCCCTCCTCAAGCCGGTCAGCGCCATGGCGAGCGTGTAGCTGACCGGGACGTACACGAATGTCAGCGCCCGGCCGGCCAGTTCCGACCCGTCGGGAGCGGTCACCCGCAGCAGCGCGAGCAGGTAATAGGCGCAGGCGGCGACGCCGAGCGCGAGCGCCCAGGTGTCGCTGCGCCGCGTCCGCCAGATCCGCCACCAGCCGAACGGCAGCCCGATCATGATCAAGATCGTGGCCGCGTACCCGGCGACCTGGTCGATGAGCGGTCCGGACGGGGTGGCCTCGCCGCCGGCCGCGGTGTGCCCGCTGAACGCGCCCGCCAGTCCGTCGGTGAAGCTGTGCACCGCCGGCGTCAGGTAGCTGACCGTACCGGTCGCGACCAGGCCGGCCCAGGCCGCGACCAGGCCCGCCGTCACGGCCGCGAGGGTGGCGGCGCGAACCGCCCCGCGTTTCCTGCTCGCGCCCACGGCGGCGAGCAGGAAGAACGCGACGGCCAGCATGTAACTGGTCACGTGGTGGGTGACCACGGTGGCGGCGGTGAGCGCGATCGCCAGCGCCCACCAGCGGGCGCGGTCGGGTCCCGTGGCCTTGCCAGCGATACCGAGCGCGGCCACCAAGGCGAGGCCGAAGAACGCCAGGGCCAGCGTCTGGTACCCGTAGATCGCGTCGAAGACCTGGTAGTGCGGGTTCGTCGCGTAGATCGCACACGCCGCCAGAGCGATCCGCGGCGAGTGGCTGACCAGGCGGAACAGCAGGTACAGCGCGGCAGTGAACAGCACGTGCGCCAGCCCCGCCACGATCAGGCCCGCCGCGAACAGCGACATGCCAGTCAGGCTGACCAGCGCGGCGGTGACCTCCTCGAGGCCCGGATAGCCGGGGCTGACCGGCAGCAGGTAGTTCACGCCGAACAGATGGTGCGAGCCGAGCAGGTTGACGGTGGTCCGCCAGTGCTCAAGCTCGTCGGAGAACCGGAACGCGGCCGGGCTGTAGCAGAACTTGATCAGGTACGTGGCTATCGCGGCGCACAGCACCAGCCCGGCGGCCTCTTTGTCGCGCGGCCTGGGCCGGTACAGGACCCGCCAAACCAGCGGGCCGAACAGCAGCGCCTGGCCAGCCCAGTAGGCGCCGGTCCGGTAAGTAACGGCCCAGGATGAACCGCTCCGGCCCGCCGCATACGCGACGGAGATGAGCAGCAGTCCTGCCGCCATGACGAGGACGGCGATTCCCGTCCGGTGTGCAGCGCGCATCCCCGTCCCAGCGCGATTCCAATGTGTCCCCGCAAGACTACTAAGCGTATTCGCTTATCGAGCTCCGCGAGCACCGCCGCGTCGTGGTCCGGGTCGAACTTCCTCGCCCAGTGCGCCCCGCTGGCGAGCATCGCGTCCAGATCGGCGATGCCCAGCGTCTTGGAATGGTTGTTCCGGCTCGTGCTGAGGTCGATGTACCGCTTGGCATCCGGCTCGAAGGTGAACTTTCCCGAGTTGACCAGAACCGTCTGCAGGTACGCCTCCTCCGGCGCCAGCACGGTGCGGAAATAGTCGGTGACCTCGGGATTGTCCTTGGCGAAGTCGCGCGCGTACCGGGCGGCCGTCCTGGTCAGCGTGCAGAAGAACCAGCCGCCGTAGCAGACGAAATCGTCGTTGAAGATCGTCGTGCGGCGGCGCACGCCGACGGTGGAGAAGGCCAGGCTGAGCCGCAGCCACGGCTGCGCGAAGTCGAGCGCCATCAGCGGGCGCAGCCAGCGCTGCTTGCGCGGCGTGGGCTTGCCAAGCCACCAGTGCCGGTACTGGTAGCGCATGGCCGCGTCCCACGGCGCGCACAGCGGCTTCCCCGATCCGGGGTCCGCGTCTGACGGTGCCTGCTCGGGGAAGACCGGCGCGTACAGCAGGTACCCGTCGACGGTCGCGCTGGCGAACTTCTCCTCGAGCTGCGCGATCGGCAGCAGCGGGTAGTCCTGGCCGGTGATGTTCTCCAGCCAGTCGTAGTCGATGCCCTGCTCGTCCAGCCAGTCGATCGCCGCGAAGTACCGGTCCAGGTGGGAGAAATCGCCGTAGCCGCCCCGCTCGGAGAACACGTGCACGCCGGGGAGCGACTCCAGGCGCGGCACGTCGAGCGGCGGCCGGGACGCGTCGTGGCTGATCAGCACCACCGAGTCGGGGCTGCCCGCCTTGATCACCTCGACCAGCCTGGTGACCTGGGCGGGCCGGGTGTGGGTCTGCAGGTAGTAGACCACTCTCATCGTGTCCCCCTTAGTGCGGCCCGCATGGCGGGCACCGCGTACATTCCTTCCCCGCACATCACCACCAGCAGCGCCAGGGCGACGCCGGTCAGGCCGCCCGCGACCGCGCCGGCGATGACCGCGAGCAGCCGGACCACCAGCGTGATCGAGGCGAAGACCGCCGCCCTGGTGATCTGCCCGCCGATCCGGCACAGCGCGATGTAGTGGTTCTTGAGCACCGAGCCGAAGTAGCCGAGGATCATCAGCTGCAACGGCACCGTCGCCAGATCCGCGTACCGCGCGCCGAACAGCCGCAGCAGCGGGTGCGCGCACAAGATCACCAGCGGCACCCCGACCAGGCCGCCGAGCAGGCAGATCCGCAGCGTCATCCGCACCTTGGCGGCCAGCCCGCTGGGGTCGGCGGTGCTCGCGGCGTACAGCGCGGTGGTGAAGTGGTAGGGCAGCATGACCGCCACCATCACCACGGTCGAGGCGACGTAGAACGCGCCGCCTTCGGCCGCCGACAACAGCCCGGTGACCAGCATCGGCGTCATCAGCACCGGCACCTGGAGCGCGTTGTTCAGCCAGGTATTGGCCACACTGGCCCGGCCGATGCGGCGCAGCGCCCGCCACCGCGGGGTGACCAGGAGGCTCACCCCGCGCCGCCGCAGCACGATCACGACCGGGATGAGCGACAGCAAGGTGCCCGCCGTCCAGGCCGCGAGGATCGGGGTGCCGAGCACGTCGTGCCACACGACCACCAGCCCGGCAAGCGCGATCAGCTTGATCACCGCGAACCCGGTGTTGCGCCACAGTTGCGGCGTCCCGCCCAGCGTGCCGAGCAGCGCCTCGTCCAGGACCAGCGCCGCGCCGGTGATCGCGGACCCGCCGATGAACAGTGCGGCCGCCGGACCCGAGTGCAGGTAGGGCGCCAGCTGAGGCTCCAGGACAACCGCGATCAGACAGAACCCAGCGGCGAGCACGGCACTGATCAGCGCCACGGTGCACAGGGCGGCGGCGAGCAGGCCGTCCGCGTCGCGTGGCCGGCTGGCCAGGTGACCGATCAGCACCGTGTTCAGGCCCGCCATGCCGAACGTGCCGACCAGCGTCATGGCCGAGATGGCCGCCGATCCGTAGCCCACCTCGGACACCGGCACCAGGTGCGCGGCCAGCGCCCAGAACGCCAGGCCGAGCCCGGTCGTGATGCCGGTCGTGGCCAGCAGCGAGACGGTGGTGCCGAGCAGCATGCGCTGTTCGCGCCACAGCGGTATCCGGAGGCGTTCCGCGGTGACGGCGGTGCCAGTCACGCTGTCACCGTCCTCCGAGCTGTCTTGGCCCGCAGGGTCCTGGCCGGTGCCAGCGCCGCGCGCCGCGCCGTGCCCTTGGCGCGCAGCGCGGTGCCCTTAGCGCGCAGCGCCGTACGCCGGGCCGAACCCCGGCTGGCGGCCAGGCACTCGGCCAGTTCCGCGGCATCCATGTGGTGGAAGACCGGAGTCCTTGGCAGCTCCAGCGGGTGGCTTCCCGCGGTCGCGGCCCAGCTGTTCATCGTGCACGCGGCGCTGTAGCCGGCCGCCGCCACGGCGTCGCGGACCCGGCGGCTGTACCGGCCATAGGGGTAGGCGAAGGACCGGACCGGCTGTCCGAGGCGACGCTCCAGTTCGGCTTTGGGCCAGGTCACCTGTGCGGTCAGCTCCCGCGTGGTCACCCGGTCGAGCTGGGGGTGGGTGTGGCTGTGCGCGCCGATCTCGATGCCGGCGGCCGCGATCTCGGTGAGCTCCGTCCAGGACAGGATCGGGCGGTCCCCCTCGCCCTCACCGCACATCCAGCCGCTGCTGCCGCCCACGTACCCGGTGGGCGCGAACAGCGTCGCGGTCATCCGGTACCTGGTCAGCATCGGCAGCGCGACCTCGCCGAAGTCGGCGTAGGCGTCGTCGAAGGTCAGCGCGATGAGCCGCTCGCCGGTGCGCGGGCCGCCCTTACTGAGGAGCTCGGCCAGGGAGGAGATAGTGAGCGTCCGGTACCCCTCCCTGGCCAAGAACTCGAGGTGCCGAGCCAGGCGCTCGGCCGACAGCGTCCACCGGTGGAAGTCCGCCGTGCGCGCCGTGGACAGTGCGTGATACATGAGCACGGGCACGGTTTCAGTCATGAGAATCCCCTGTCGGGCTGAGCCTGCTTGTTCGCCCTGGTCACACGGGCCTGCTTGGTCAGACGGGCCCGCTTGTTCGCCCTGGTCAGACGGGCCTGTGCTTGGCCGCGCAGGTAGAGGCCGGGACCGGCCAGCATGCCGCGCCAGGTGGCCAGGCGCAGCGCGGCGGGATAGTCCGCCCCCATCGTGGCGGTCCGCACCGAGTCACGTCCGCGCAGGTCGCGCGCGGCGCGGGGGGCCAGCGAGATCAGCTGGGCCAGCCGCCTGGGATCGCGCAGCAGTGCCCGCAGGTAGAAGGCGGTCAGGCCGGACCCATAGCCGAAGAGCTGGCGCTCCATCTCACCGATCTCGCGGCGGTGCTCGTGCCACATGATCGCGCCTGGCCAGTACACGAACGTACCGCCGCGCAGCATCAGGTCACAGATCGCGGCCGTGTCCTCGCCGGCCCTGGCCGGGGAGCCCGCGCCGAGCGCGACGTCGAATCCGCCCGCGTTCAGCAGCTTGTCCCGGTCGAAGGCCATGCTCGCTCCGACACCGAACGGCGGCAGCGGATAGAGCGGGTGCTGCCGGGCACGCGAGGCCACGTCGAAGATCCCCTCGGTCAGCCCGCGTCCCTTGCTGTGGCCGCCGAACCGCTCGAACAGGCATTGTGCTGGCGTGTCGAGCGAGGCGGGCAGCACGAGACCGCTGACGCCCTCGACCCCGGGAGCCAGCGTGAATCCGCGGGCCAGTTCGGCCAGCCAGTACCGGTCGGGGTGCTCGTCGTCGTCGAGGTAGGCAACCAAACTCCCGGCCGCGGCGCTCAGCCCGGTGTTCCGGGCACGAGACAGGCCAGGCCTGGGCTCGACGACACGACGCACCGGGACCGGCCACGGGCGGCTCGCGATCAGCTCGGCCACGAGGTCGTCGGCGGGCGCGTTGTCGACGACGATGACCTCGAAGTCCGGGTAGTCCTGCGCGGTAACGGCGGCCAGGCAGGACGCGAGCCGATCGGCGCGGTCTCTGGTGCACACGATCACGCTGGCCGGCCGCGCCGTGGCGAGCACCCCGGCCAGGACGCTCAGGTACGGTGAGGGCCCGGCCAGCCGCAGCCCGCTGACCGGCAGCGCGCCAGGCAGCTGCTCTCCCGCGGCGCCGAACCGCTGTGCCAGCGGCGGCCCGACCTCTGGCCACAGCGCCTCCGCCAGCTCACCGGGAGCCGCGGCGCCGTCGCGCAGCGGGACGTCAACGAGAGCGATCGGCTCGCGGTACCAGCGGGCGAGCACGCGCGCGGTCTGGTGCCCTTCGATGACCGGGAGCCGGCCGCTCAGTTCGACCTCGCGCACCCGGACCGGGAGGAACGGTTTTGCCTTGGGAGCCGGGGCCCTCATCAGGCTGAGGCCGGTCACCGGCCACCGTCCTGGGTGAGGACGCCGGCCAGCAGGCCGACGGCGAATCCGACGGCGGTCACGCCGAAGCCGGTAGCGATCGCGATGCTGCGCAGCAACCCGGTGCCGTCGCCGCGGACCATCTCACGCAGGCCGCGAGCGATGCCGCGGGGCAGCACGTGCCTGGTGTAGTGACGCTCGGCGGAGGTGCTCTGGCCGTGACCGTCCAGCGCGGCGAGCCCGGCCTTGCCCCGGCCCTCATGGAAGCAGCGGCGCAGGAAGTAGCCGATGGTGGCCCGCTCCGGCGGGACCCAGTGCCCCGCGATGCCGGCCGGCTCGTAGACCCAGATCCCCTGCCTGGCGACCGCGGCCGCGCGCAGGCACAGGTCCGTGTCTTCCGGGCGCGACCTGGTTCCGACCTTCCCGAAGTCCTCGCGGAAGCCGCCGGCCGCCTCGAACGCGGACCTGCGGATGGCCATGTTGTTGCTCCACACGTTGCGCACCGGCCTCGCCGTGCTCGGCATGCCCCGGTAGGAAGCACCGACGGTCCAGTCGAACTCCGGCGGGAACCACGCCGGCCGCGACAGCGCCCACAGCGGGCTGACCTGGCCGCCGGCACCCACCACCACCGGGTCGGCGAAATGCGGCAGCAGCGATTCCAGCCAGTGCCTCGACGCGCGGGCATCGTCATCGAGGAAGGCCAGCACGGCGCCCTGGCTGACCGCGGCGCCGGTGTTCCTGGCGCCCGAGGCGCCTCTGGCGCCCGCGTTCGGGACCACGGTGGCACCGGGGAGTTCGCGGCTGGCCCGCAGCAGGAGAGCCTCGTTGTGGTCCACGACCACGATGACCTCACGGGCAGGCCTGTTCTGGGCGCGCGCGGAACCGACCGCCTCACGCAGCCGATCCCAGCGGGCACTGCTGAACGCGGCGATGATCACCGAGACGTCCGGGACGTCCGGGACGTCCCGGGCCTTCGGGACGTCCGGGGCCTTCGGTGGCGCGGCGGTCATTCGATCACCTCGCTGGCGAGCCTGCGCCTGATCCACATCCGCGACACGGGAACTGGCGCCTGGACCAGCGCCCGGGCCGGCGCCTCGACCGGCACCTCGACCGGCACCTGGACCGGCGGTTCGACCGGCACCTGGACCGGCACCTGGACCGGCGGTTCGACCGGCGCCAAGGCCAGCCGTGGCACACCGGCGCTCGTCGCGGTTACGGTCATCCCGGCGCTCAGTGCGAGCACGGGTGCCTCGGCCCCGCCCAGCTGGCGGGCACGACGCCGCTCGGCCATGATCGTGCGGAGCACGCGGCGACCGTCGCTGAACGTGCGCAGGTTGCTCGAGCCGTGGATCCTGGGGTGCTCATAGCTCGGCACTTCGGTGATGCGCAGGCCGGCGACGGCGACGCGGATGCTGAGCAGCGTCTCGATCTCGAAGCCGTCCCCCCAGACCGGCTGTTCACCCGTCGGCGCTTCCGCGAGCAGGCCGAACACCGGCAGGTGCCGGCGCCAGAAGACGTTGAACCCGTAGCACAGGTCGGAGTAACGGGTGCCGTAGGCGACGTTCACGAAGGAGCTGAGCGCCCGGTTGCCCAGCCTGCGGAGCCGGGTGATATCCGAGCTGCCCGCTCCGCTGTCGCCCGGGATGAACCGCGATCCCTTGGCGAAGTCGGCGCCGTCGAGCAGGGCACGGACGAATGCGGGGATTTCTTTCGGGTCGGTCGAACCGTCGGCGTCGATCATCGCGATGATGTCCCCGGTGGCGGCGGCGAACCCGCAGGCCAGCGCGTTGCCCTTGCCCTTGCGGGTCTGCATGACGATCCGCACATCGGGGCGCAGGCTGCGGGCCACGGCTAGCGTGTCGTCCTTCGAGTGCCCGTCCACCACGATGACTTCGTGCAGGCCGACGGGCAGGCCGGTGAACACGTAGGGCAGGTTGCGCGCCTCGTTGAGCGTCGGAATCACCACGGAGACCCGCGGGTTGACCGGGTTCGGTGTGAAGGTCGCATCGCTCATCATTCATGCATCGTTCCTGGCCGGAGTGGTTGGCCGGTTGACCGCTCGGGTGCAGAACGGTTGCATAGCGAATACTCTGCGATACTTAATAATTGGACATTTGTTATCAGACACCTCTGTTTCAACACCAGCAACAGAGGGTAGGGCCTAGGCGACGTGGGGAGACGGGCCGTTAGGTCCACGGGCAGAAAGCATCGGCGAATGCGGGCATCGCGGGCAGACGCTGACCCGGAACCGGCCGGGCGCCAGCGCGCGAACCAGGACGGCCCGGCGGCCCTGCTCGACTTCGCAGTCACCCAGATCACCGGGGACCGGGCTCACGGGGATCGGCCGCTCGAGCGGGTACTTGCGCGGTTCGTCGCCGCCCTGGGCCTGCGCGCGGCGATCGCCTTCCGGCCAGGCGTGCCCGATTCCCCGGTCAGCGTTATGGCGGCACATCCCGCTGACGCCGCCGACCCCGGCCTGATGGCCAGGATCGGCCAGTTGCCAGAGCGTCCGGCCGGTTCCGGAAAGACAGCCGCCCCTGGGAAGGCAACTGCCCCTGGGAAGGCAACTGGTCCTGGGAAGGCAACTGGTCCTGGGAAGGCAACCGTCCCCGAGCAGCTAGGGAGATCGCGGCCGGGGAAGCCGGAGCGGCCGGGGAAATCCGCAGCGCGGCCCGGGGCCAAGCTACCGGTCCGGCTTGGCGGCCGCGACTTCCACGCGCTGGTGGCCTACTCGCCCGAGACAGCCGGCCAGTGCCAGTGCGCGGTGGCCCTGATCGGCGACAAGGCCGCCTGGGACGACGAGGTCCAGGCCACCGCGCACGCCGTCGCCACCTTGGTGGCCGCCTGGCTCGGCGATGCCGCCGAACTCACCCAGACAGCCGACCGGGAGCAGTGGCTGGAGTCCCTCATCTCCACCGCGATTCCCGGTGTGCTGGTCACCGACGAGGAGGGGCTGGTCACCCACGTCAGCAAGAGCTTCGGGTCCATGTTCGGCATCGCCGGGCCGGAACGGCTGACCGGCACCCCGGCGATCCGGATCATCCCCCGCATCCAGCGCGAATTCGCCGATCCCGCGGAATTCCTCCAGCTGACCCGCGACACGATCCGGGCACGGGAACCCTCCTCCGGTGAGCAGATCATGGCGGCGGACGGCCGCACGATCGAGTGCGACTACTGGCCGGTGCTCGTCGACGGCGAATACCGGGGCGCCATCTGGCTGCTGTGGGACATGTCGGACCGGACGGAGATCGACCGGCTGCGCGAAGAGCAGAACGCCCGGCTCCGCGAGCTGGACCGGGCGCGGAACGACTTCGTGGCGATGATCTCGCACGAGCTTCGCACGCCGCTCACCTCGATCGTCTCGTTCAGCGAGCTGATCAAAGGCGAAACGGCCGGTCTGACCTCCGACGGCCTGCGCTTTCTCGACGTCATCGAGCGCAACGCCGACCGGATGCTCCGGCTCATCGGCGACCTCCTCCTGCTGAGCAGGCTGGAGGCCGGCATGCTCCCGCTGGACCTGGCCGCCATGTCGGTCCCCGATCTGGTCGAAGAGGCGGTTACCGCGCACGCGCAAGCAGCGGCACTCGGAAACATCAGCCTGTCCGCCACCACCGCCGAGGGTCCCGCCCTGCTCGGCGACTCCAGACGGCTGCACCAGGTGCTCGACAATCTGCTCAGCAACGCGATCAAGTTCTCGGAAAATGGCGGTAAGGTGCGCGTTTCTGCGTCCAGCGACGGCAAGACCTGGCGGCTCGACGTCTCGGACACGGGCATCGGCATCCCGCCCGCCGAGGCCGCCCGGCTGTTCGGCCGCTTCGTCCGGGCATCCAACGCGCGGATCACCGGGCGGCCGGGCAGCGGCCTCGGGCTGTCCATCGTCAAGGCGATCGTCGAGATGCACGGGGGGCACGTAGACGTGGACACCGAACTGGACCGGGGAACCACGCTCAGCGTCTACCTGCCGGTGGCCCCGTGAAGGCCCGGGTCCTCGTCGTCGAGGACGACCAGGACATCGCGACCGGGATCAGCACCGTGCTCAGCCGTGCCGGATTCGACGTCACCGGCGCGGGCGGCGGCAGGCAGGGCCTGCGGATATTCCACAGCATGCGCCCCGACCTGGTCATCCTCGACATCGGGCTGCCCGAACTCGACGGCTGGGCGGTCCTGGAGCGCATCCGCGACCTCAGCGACGTACCCGTGCTGATCCTGACCGCGCACGGCCAGGAGTCGGACAAGGTCCGCGGGCTGACCGCGGGCGCCGACGACTACCTGACCAAGCCGTTCGGCAATCAGGAACTCGCCGCCAGGGCGGAGACGCTGCTGCGCCGGCAGCGATCCAATGAGCCGCCCGCCGAGGTCTACGACGACGGCAACATCCGGATCAGCTTCGGCTCTCATCAGGTCAGTGTGCTGGGCGTTCCGGTCTCGCTGACCCCGATCGAATACCGGCTGCTCACCGCCTTCGTCAGGCACGCCGGGCAGACCCTTACCGCGGGTCAGTTGCTCGACATGGCCTGGCATGACCCATGGGGGGTCGGCCCCGAGCGGGTGAAGTTCAGCGTCATGCGCCTGCGGCGCAAGCTCGGCCAGAACCCGGGCCCCGGCTCGGCCATCGAGGCGGTGCGGGGCTTCGGCTACCGCTA
>DASXDG010000441.1:0-4472 GCA_036490795.1 Streptosporangiaceae bacterium | reverse complement strand
CCACATGCCGGAGTGAACGGCGTGCGTCAGCGTGCGCACCTCGACGTCTACCCGGATCAGGCCGCGCAGGCTGGTCGTCAGCGACGGCACGCCGATGTCCCAGTTTCCCGCGTCCGCGATCACGATGACGTCGGCGGCGAGACGGTCGCGGTACTGGCGCAGCAGCTCTGGGAGGGTCTCGGAGGAGACCTCCTCCTCACCCTCGATGAAGAACCGAACGGTGACCGGCAGATCGTCAGCAAGCGCGCGGAGCGCGCCCACGTGCACCGCGATCCCGGCCTTGTCGTCGGCCGCGCCCCGGCCGTAAAGGCGATCGCCGCGGACGGTCGGCTCGAACGGCGGGGTTTCCCAGTCGGCCGGGTCGTTCTCCGGCTGGACATCGTGGTGGGCGTAGAGCAGGACGACCGGAGCTCCCTCAGGCCCCTTCCGCTCGCCGATGACGGCCGGCGGAGCGCCCTCATAGGCCCGGACGATCTCGGCCTCGACGCCTTCGGCGGCCAGCAACTGGGCGGTCTTCTGCGCGGATTTGTCCACCTCGGTCAGGCGCGCGGGGTCGGCGCTGACAGACTGGATTCTGACGAGATCCTGGAGGTCGCCGATCAGGCTGGGCAGGATGTCGTGGACGCGGTTCTTTAGCTCACTCACAGGGGCAACTCTACGATCACGCGCTCAGGAACCAACATCGAGGCAAGGGGTTGGCGCTGCCGTCACGCGCTCAGGAACCAACATCGAAGCTAGGGGTTGGCGCCGCCATCACACGCTCGGCGGCCGCTGACCGTAGCCAGCCATCTTCGCTGCGACGGCGTCGATCTCCGCAGCCGACAGCACCCGCGGCGACCCGGCCGACGAAGCGCGCAGGTACACGTCGCACAACCACTCCAGGTACACGCTCTTCTCGTGCGCGCTCACCAGGTCTCGCCCGACGGAGACCGCGCCATGGTTGCCCATGAGACATCCAGTGCGGTCGCGGAGCGCATCGACCACGTTGCGTGCCAGCTCTTCTGTGCCATAGGTGGCATACGGGGCCACGATCACCGGCCCGCCGAACATCGCCACGTAGTAATGCACCGACGGGATCTCATCCACCAGCGTGGACAGCGCCGTCGCGGCAGGCGAGTGGGTGTGCACGATCGCGCCCACCTCGGGCCTGGCCGCGTAGATGGCCAGGCGCAGCGGCAGCTCGCTGGTGGGACTGAGCGGAGCCTCGACCGCGGTGCCGTCGAGCCGGTGCACGCCGACCAGTTCCGGCGTCAGCTCGGCGTAGCGGAGCCCGCTCGGGCTGACCGCCACCAGGTCGCCCGAGCGGACGCTCACGTTCCCGGCGGTGCCCACCACAAGACCGGCCCGGGACAGTTCCTGGCAGGTGGCCACGATCGCCTCGCGGGCGGCGGGGAGCAGCATCACGACCTCCGGGTGTAGCGTCGTCACCGTGAGCAACGGCAACGGCAACGGTGTGCTGGATGACGTTATCGGCTGGCAGGACGGCCACATCACTGCTATTGATCAAACGGCCCTTCCGCATCAGCTGTCCATCCTCCACATCAGCACCGTGGACCAGCTTGTCGACGCGATCGTCCGGCTCGTCGTGCGGGGCGCGCCGTTGCTCGGGGTGGCCGGCGCGCTCGGCGTGGCGCTCGCGGTCCGGCAGGCCGAGCGCGAAGGGTGGGACGCCGCCAGGCTGGACGCCGAGGTCAAGCGGATCGCCGACGCTCGCCCGACCGCCGTCAACCTGCGCCGCGAGGTGCTCGCCGTCGCCGCCGTGCTTCCGGACGGAGCGCAGGCGGTCGAAGCCGCCGCCCTCGCCGTCCGCGACACCGCGATCGAGGTCAGCGTCCGCCTCAGCGAGCGCGGAGCCGACCTTCTCATCGAGGAGTGCGGGGCGCGACCGCTGAAGGTTCACACGCACTGCAATACCGGGGCGCTCGCCTGCCTGGGGTGGGGAACGGCGCTCGGCGTGATCCGCGCACTGCGGGACCGGGCGGCCCTGGCCCACGTCATCGCCGATGAGACCCGTCCGCTGTTGCAGGGGTCGCGGCTGACCATCTGGGAACTCAGGCAGCTAGGCATCGAGCACTACCTCGGTGCCGACGGCGCCGGGCCGTTCCTGATCAGCCAGGGGCTGTCAGACGCGGTGGTCGTCGGGGCCGACCGGGTGGCGGCCAACGGCGACGTGGCCAACAAGATCGGCACCTACTCCCTGGCCCTGGCCGCGCGCCGGGCCGGCATCCCGTTTGTGGTCGCCGCGCCGGAGTCCACCATCGACGAGGCGACCGCCAGCGGGGCGGACATCCCACTCGAGCTCAGGGCGGACGAGGAGGTCACCTCCTTCCAGGGTGTGCGCGCGGCCCCGGAGGGCACCCGCGCGCTGAACTACGCCTTCGACGTCACCCCGGCCGATCTGGTCACCGCGATCGTGACCGAGAACCGAGTGATCCGCCCGCAACGCCGGTAAACGCTCGTAACCGCGGCCGGCCAGCGCGCGCGGCACGTACGGCTAGCTACGTCCCAGGACCCGCGCCGCGCCGGCGGCGACGGTGGTGGCGAGCGTCCAGTCGGCTGCGATCAGCAGGTAGGACAGCCACTGCTCGACGCCGCCTGGATTGAACGCGTACTTCTGGCCGAGGTTCACCACCGGCAGCAGCAGGTCGACCGTGTAGACGATGCCGTTGAAATGCGGGGCCGCCCCGGATTGCAGGGCCGGCGGGGGAGCAAGGGAGAAGACGATGCTGCCGGTTCCGAGCAGCAGGCCGAGCCAGGCCAGGGCCCGCCGGGGCCGGTACCCGTAGCCGACCGTGACGTCCTGCAGGAAACTCCAGATCCGGAACGAACGGCAGCGCCTTTCCCGATCGTTCGATTCGCTGCCTCGCGTAGAGGACGGCACGTGCCTGGGCGGGCTCGCCGATGCAGCAGTGCCCGGATGACCGACGCCCTGATAACCCGCCCGCCGCCCGAACTCGAGGGATGCGCAACCGTAGCCGCGCCATCGCGCAGGTCCACCCACTCGCTGCGCGGAAATGCATCCCAGAGCAGACGTTCCGCGTCGGTGAGATCGGAGAAATCCATCTCCGCCATCTCGGACCGCACCCTCAGAGCCGGTGATCAGCGGTGCGACCGGAGTCGTCCTGACCCGAATCCAAAGTAGGCGTAGCTGGTGAATCCGAACCAGGCGTAGCTGGTGCCGCGCCGGCCGACGCGGTGATCCGGTCAGCCTCTGCCCGGGCCGCGTCGACCAGGTCCGAGGCCTGCTGCTCGGCCAGCCGAAGCAGCTGCTCAATGCGAACGCCGAGGCCGGAATACGACGCGCGCTCCGGGTCTCTCAGCAGCTCCCAGCTTCCGGATAGCTCGGCTTGCAGGGCGCGCAGCTGCTGATCCCGCAGCTGCCCGGCCTCGTCGGCGGTCAGCTCAGCCAGAACCTGCGGCCGGCTCCGGTTCTCAACTGCGCACAGCCGTTCGATCGCGAGGTCACTGACCAGCACGCCGGCGATCAGCTGGCGGCACAGCGCGGTCACCGCGAACGGGTCTTCGGCGGCGGGCGAACTTCGCCGGAACAGGCTGGGCCGGGCGCCCTTCTTCGCAGACGACGTGTCCGCAATCGCGCTGAGCTCACGGACGGCCTCATCCAGCGGCGTCCTGCCGCTGTCGGCCGCGCTCATTATTCTCACCCAGCGCGCCGTCATGTCCTGCACCCAGTCCATGCCGCCACAGTACTCAGAACGTGACGTTCTAGGCACGCGGTGAACCAACGGTCAGCGACCCGATCAAGGACCGCAAAGCGTGCCCGCCGGCACCCAGCCGGCAGGCACGCTCGTCGCCGTCGCCGACGTTAGCTCCCCGCCAGGTCCGCCCGACGGATCCGGATCGTGGTGAGCGCGGTCAGCAGAATAAGCACCGCGATCCCCGCGCCGACCAGGAAGGCACGGTCAAAGCCGACCACCAGCGCGTGCTGGTAGGCAGCGCCGACGGCCGAGGCGGCACCGCTCGCGTGGCTGCGCGCGTTGTCCGCGACCACCGTCCAGGCCACCGTCCCCAGCACCGCCAGGCCGATGGCGCCGCCCACCTGCCGGCCAGCGTTGAGCAGGCTGGCGGCCACCCCCGAGTCCGCCTCGCCGACCCGGGTCAGCGAGAGCAGCTGCAGCGGGACGATCAGCAGCCCGAATCCGATGCCGAGGACCAGGCCCGCGCCGAGCAGGTCACCCGCGTAGCTGCCGTGCTCCGTCATCCGTGACAGCCAGTACAGCCCGCCCACGGTGACGACGCTGCCGCCCACCAGCAGCGGCCGCGCGCCGATCCGCGGGACCAGCGCCGAGGCGCCGATCGCCCCGACGAACATCGCCGCCGTCACCGGCAGGAACGCCATCCCGGTCCTGAGCGCGGAGTAACCCCACACGTCCTGCACGAACAGGGTCAGGAAGAAGAACACACCGGAGATCGCCGTCCCCACGCCCAGCATCATCAGGTACGCGCCGACCCGG
>DASXDG010000440.1:0-4354 GCA_036490795.1 Streptosporangiaceae bacterium | reverse complement strand
GTGCACGCCGTTGCCGGAAAGCGCGTTCAAGTAGGCGGGGAACACGCCGGTGAGCGTCTTGCCCTCACCAGTGCGCATCTCGGCGATGTTGCCGAGGTGCAGCGCCGCGGCGCCCATGAGCTGCACGTCGAAGGCGCGCTGGCCGAGGGTGCGCCGCGCCGCCTCGCGGGCCGTGGCAAACGCCTCGGGGAGGATGTCGTCAAGGGTCTCGCCGTCGGCGAGCCGCTGCTTGAACTCCTCGGTCATCCCGCGCAGCTCGGCGTCGCTCATCGCGACGAAGTCGTCCTCAACGGAGTTGATCTGCTCGGCGATCCGCTTGAGATGACGCAGGGTCTTGCCCTCGCCAACGCGAAGGATGCTATCGAGGATCGAAGGCACTTTTCGTCGTGCTCCTTGCGGCGGTACTCAACGGACGTGGGATCAACTGACAGGCTTTGACTGCCATGGTAGGCGAGATGGGGGCCCGCTACCGAGTCCCGGACCTCGTTGCGGTATTTTCGTGACAACCTCAGCATAGGCAGGCCCAGGGTTGGAGGAGGAGTCGTGGCCGAGCAGGCAACAGGCACCGTGGAGGGCACGGGCACCACGGGAGCGCTGGCGCACGGCCCCAGCCACCTGGAGCACAACCCGGGCAGGCCCATATCCTGGGTCGGGACCGTGGTCGTCATCATCGGTTTCATCATCGGCGGCATCGCGTTCGTCCCGAAGCCGGACTGGATCGTGTTCTGGATCGGCACCGGCGTCGCTATCGTCGGCTGCCTCATCCTCTTGTTCTCCAAGGCGATGAGCACTGACTGGTACTAGAACGCCGGCAGGCGCCGATTAGTTTCCGGGGGCCCAGGGGTGATCCCCTGGGCAAGTACTCTAATTTTTGCCTCGCTATTCCAGTAACTTCCCGGTGTAGCGAAAGATTAGAGTACTCGAGCCCCCGGATATTAGGCGGGTCACGCGCTGACCGGGGTCAGTATCTCCATCAGGTGACCGTTCTGGTCGCGGAAATAGGTGCCCCGGCGGCCGTTCGCGTTGGCGTAGACCTGGCCGGGCTGGCGGCAGGCGGGGTCGGCGTAGTGCGTGATCCCCCTGTCCTTGATCCGGCCGAAGGCGGCGTCGAATTCCTCGTCGCTCAGCTGGAACGCGTAGTGGTGCTCGTCGACGTGGTCGGCGTGATCGAAGTCCAGGCTGACCCCGTTGGCCAGCGTGACCGGGGTGAAGTGCGCCAGCGGCGGGTCGACGACCAGGCCGAGGATGTCGGCCAGGAACTGCGCCGATGCCTGCGGGTCGTGCGCGGGGACGATGGTGTGGTTCAGTTCGACGGACATCGCTTGATCCCTTCTGTAAGCGGCCCATGCGGGTGTAGGTGCGGACGGCGAGGAGCGCGAACACGACCAGCATGCCCCCGCTCCACGCCAGCGAGATAAGTACGTCATGTGCTGCCTGGCCGCCGAGTATCAGCGCTCGTTCGGCGTTGACCAGGGCGTCGACCGGCTGATGGGTGCCGAACGCCTGCAGCCAGCCGGGCATGGCCGTCGAAGGCACGAAGGCGGCCGAGGTGAAGACCAGCAGGAATACCAGGGGCACCGCCGCCGCCTGTGCCGCCTCCGGGTCGCTGACCCGCAGGCCGAGCGACGCGAAGCCCCAGGAGATCGCGTAGCCGAACGCGATCACCAGGCCGAGCGCGGCGAGCAGGCCGCCGGCGCCGTGCGGGCTGCGGAACCCGGCGGCGAAGCCGACGCCGGTCATGACCGCGACCACGAGCAGGTTGCGGGCCAGGTCGGCGACGGTCCGGCCGCCCAGCACGGCGATCCTGGCCATCGGCAGGGTGCGGAAGCGGACCAGGATGCCGGTGCGCAGGTCGCCGGACAGCCCGACCGCGGTGCCGACCGCGCCGAAGGCGACCGTCTGCGCGAAGATGCCCGGCATCAGGAAGTCCACGTAGTCCGTGCCCGGCACGTGGATCGCGCCGCCGAACGCGTAGCGGAAAAGCAGCACGAAGATCACTGGCTGGACGGTGGCGAACACCAGCGCCTGCGGGGTGCGCAACTGGGTAAGCAGGTTGCGCCAGGCGACGTCGGCGGTGTCCGTGAGCGCGCTGGCGACGGCGCTTGACGCCACCGCGATGCGGCTGGCCGCGACCGGGCGCGGCGTGATTGCGATCGTGCTCATGCTGCTTCGCCTCCACGGGTGAGAGAGAGGAATACGTCGTCCAGGGTGGGTTCGCGCACCGCGACGGTCACCGGGTCGGGTGCCCGGCCGTCCAGGGCGCGCAGCACGCCGGTGAGCTCGCCTGAACCGGCCGTCGACCTGACCTGGAGGCCTGCGCCGTCGCGCTGCGGCCGGTAGCCGGCCAGGGCCAGCGCCGTTTGGGCGGCTTCGGCGGCCTCCTGCCTGCCGAAGTCCAGGTGGAAGACCACCGAGCCGAACCGGGCCTTCAGTTCGGCGGGGGTGCCGGTGTCGGCGACCCGCCCGGCGGAGATGATCACTACCTGATCGGCCAGGGCGTCGGCTTCTTCCAGGTACTGCGTGGTCAGCAGCACCGTGGTGCCCGACCTGGCGAGGTCGCGCACCGAGTCCCACAGCGTGAACCGGCTCTCCGGGTCGAGGCCGGTGGTGGGCTCGTCGAGGAACAGCACCGCCGGCCGGTGCAGCAGCGCCGCGGCGACGTCGAGCCGCCGCCGCATCCCGCCCGAGTAGCCGCGTACCAGCCGGCCGGCCGCCGCGTTCAGCCCGAAGCCGTCAAGCAACTCGTCGGCGCGGACACGGGACTGTACGCGGCCGACCCGGGACAGCCGCCCGATCAGCCTAAGGTTCTCCCGCCCGGTCAAGTTAGGGTCAACGGCCGCGAACTGGCCCGCCAGGCCGATAACGCGGCGTACCTGCGCCGCGTCTTTCACCACGTCAAGGCCGCCGACGGTCGCGTGGCCGGCGTCCGGACGCAGCGAGGTGGCCAGGATGGAAACGGTGGTGGTCTTGCCGGACCCGTTCGGCCCGAGCAGTCCGAGCACCGATCCGGCGGGCACCGCCAGGCTCAGCCCGTCAAGCGCCTGCACGTCACCGAAGGCCTTTCGCAGGCCGTGGGCCACAACTGTGGCTTCGCTCATCACGCAAGTCCCTTCTCGCTTGCCGCCGCGGTCCGGGGGCGGGCCGCGGCGATAGCAGAAGCTTAGATATCTAAGAGTTAGATGTCAATCTCTTAGATATCTAAGGTTGGTGATATGCTCGTTGGCGTGCCAGTACCGCAGCTCCTCCCGATCGGGCTCCGCCTAGGCCAGGCGGCCCGCACCGTCGAGCGCGCTTTCGATGAGGCTCTCGGCGAGGCGGGCGGCACCCTTCCGATCTGGCTGATCTTGCTCAACTTGAAGATCCGCAAGCCGGCTAACCAACGGGAACTCGCGAAGGCGGTAGGAGTGCGCGAGGCCACGCTGACGCACCACCTGAACGCCATGGACACAAGCGGGCTGGTCACCAGGACCCGTGACGCGGCCAACCGTCGGGTCCAGGTGGTCGCGCTGACGGAGGCCGGCGAGGCGGCGTTCGCGCGCCTGCGGGAGACCGCCGTCGCGTTCCACACCAGGCTGCGGGCGGGCCTTGCCGACGCGGACCTGGAGACGCTCGGCACCCTGCTCGGCCAGCTCGCCGCCAACGCCGACGCCGACGCCGGGGAAGCCGCCCCGCCCTGGGCCGGCCTGGCCGACCGCCGCCCCGACTGAATTCCCGCTCGGCCCGCTTTCAGGCTGCGGGGCGGAATGTCGTACCCGACAGCTACAGTCATGAGCGTGGGACAGTCAGCCGCGCCCGTTCGGGATGATCAGGAAACAGCTACCGGCGCGGACCTTTACCTTGGTCCCGACGAGGTGCGGCGGATCACCCTTTACTCTCAGGGTTTCCTCGGGGCCGGGGCGCGGCGCGGCGGCGTGACCGGGATGCTGCGCCGCGTCAGCGCCGTGCAGCTTGACACCATCTCGGTGCTCGCCCGGTCGCACGAGCTTGTCGCGTACGCGCGGCTCGGGCCGGTCGGGCGGGACACGGTGGAGAACGCGTACTGGCCCGCGAAGAAGCCGACGACGTTCGAGTACTGGGCGCACGCGGCCTGCATACTGCCGATCGCGGACTGGCCGTACTACGCCATGCGGCGTCGCGCCATCACCGCGCGCGGGCAGCGCTGGCACAAGGTCTCCGAGGACACCTGCGAGCTGGTGCTCGCCCGGCTGCGCGGCGAGGGGCCGCTGACCGCGACCCAGCTTGGCGGCGCGAAGGCGGGCGGGCCGTGGTGGGACTGGTCGGAGGTGAAGATCGCCGCCGAGTGGCTGCTCGACACCGGCCGGGCGGTCTGCGTGCGCCGCACCGGCTGGCGGCG
>DASXDG010000439.1:0-14438 GCA_036490795.1 Streptosporangiaceae bacterium | reverse complement strand
GGCCGCGATCGCCGCGAAGGGGGTCAAGGAGCTCACCTACCACCGCGACTACGCGGCTCAGTGGGTGGTGCGGCTCGGTGACGGCACCCCGCTGTCCCGTGCGCGCATGCAGGACGCGCTCGCGGCCATCTGGCCGCTGCTTGGTGAGCTGTTCCGGCCGGATGAGGACGGTTTCGCCGCGGTAGCGCCGGGCGAGGTTGACGCGGTGCTCGATGCGGTCCTGGCCGCCGCCCGCCTGGACCGGCCCGGCGCGGTGCCGCTGGCCAGGGTTAGCGGCCACGCTGGGCGCGACGGCGTGCACACCGAGGCGATGGGCTACATCCTGGCCGAGCTGCAGTCCCTGGCGCGTGCCCATCCGGACGCGACATGGTGACGGCTCACCAGACGGCTCACGAGGTGACGGCTCACCAGGCGGCGGCGGGCACGCCGGATCCCGAGCTGCCCATGGTGACCGTGGCCGACCTGGGCATACTGCGCGCGGTGGAGGTGACCGGCGAAGGCGTCGTGGTGACCATCACCCCGACCTACAGCGGCTGCCCGGCCATGCGCGAGATCAGCGCGGACATACGCGGGCGCGTCGAGCGCGCGGGCTACCGCGATGTCGAGGTCCGGCAGCAGCTGGCCCCGGCCTGGAGCACCGACTGGATCACCGAGGCGGGCCGGCGCAAGCTGGCCGCGGCCGGCGTCGCGCCGCCGTCACCGGCGCCGCGGCACCGCGGCCCGGTTCCGCTGACGCTCGGCGCGGCACCCTCCTCGCCCGCCTGCCCGCGGTGCGGGTCATCCCGGACCCGGCGCACGGCGCAGTTCAGCGCCACCGCGTGCAAATCGCTCCATCGTTGCGAGGAATGCGGCGAACCCTTCGAGGCGGTCAAGCCACTATGAGCCGGAGAACTGACTTCCACGCGCTCGTCGTGCAGCGGGTCGAGCCGCTTACCGACGACTCCGCCGCGATCACCTTCGCCGTCCCCGATGACCTGGCGGAACTGTTCGCCTTCGCCGCCGGGCAGAGCCTGACCATCAGGCGCGGCGACGAACGACGCTCGTACTCGATCTGCGCGCCGGTCGGCGCGGCGCCGCGGATCGGGGTCCGCGAAGTCGCCGGCGGCGCGGTCTCCGGATGGCTGATCCGCGAGCTCAAGCCGGGCGACACCCTGGACGTCCAGGCGCCGAGCGGGTCGTTCACCCCCGACCTGAACGATCCCGGCCAGCACGTGCTGATCGCGGCCGGATCCGGTATCACGCCGATGATGTCGATCGCCGCGTCGGTGCTGGCCGCCAGCGACGCGTCGACGGTCACGCTGCTGTACGGCAACCGGCGCAGCGACACCGTCATGTTCGCCGACGAGGTCGCCGACCTCAAGGACGCCTATCCGGCCCGGATGAGCATCATCCACGTGCTGTCCCGTGAGGCCCGGGAAGTGGACCTGTACAGCGGGCGCCTCGATCGCGAACGGCTCGCCGAACTGCTGCCGGTGACGGTCGACGTCGCCAGCGTCGCCCACTGGTGGCTGTGCGGTCCGCTCGGCATGGTCACCGACGCCATGGACATGCTGGCCGGTCTCGGTGTCGAGCCAGGCCGGGTGCACCGTGAGCTGTTCTGGGTCGGAGACGACCCGCCCGCCATGGCCACGCACGAAGAACCGCCTGCCGGCGAGGGCGCCAGCCTGACCGTGATCCTGGACGGGCGCTCGACCACGCTGACCCTCCCGGCCGGCACCCCGGTTCTGGACGGAGCCCAGAAGGTCCGCCCCGACCTGCCGTTCGCCTGCAAGGGCGGCGTCTGCGGCACCTGCCGGGCCAAGCTGACCAGCGGCAAGGCGACCATGCGCCGCAACTACGCGCTTGAGCCGGCCGAGCTCGACGCGGGTTACGTGCTGACCTGCCAGACCCTGCCGCTATCCGAGGAGATCACCGTCGACTACGACGCATGAGACGGGAAGTGCCAGGCCGGGGATGCTGCTGACAAAATGGCAGGATACTGTGCGGGCAGAGTCGCGTGGGTTGGAGATGGTGTCATCGTGGTGCGAGTGATCATGCTGTCGCCGCCGGGCGCGGGGAAGGGCACCCACGGCAAGTGGCTGACGCGGCAGACCGGGGTCGCGCACATCTCCTCCGGTGACCTGCTGCGAGCCGAAGTCGAGCGCGGGTCCGACCTGGGCCAGCAGATCGCCGCGTTCACCGAGCGTGGTGACCTCGTCCCGGACGAGCTGATCTTCAGCATCCTGGTGCCGGCCGTGGTCGCCGCGGACCGCGACACTGGCGGCTATGTGCTGGACGGGTTCCCGCGTACGATGCCGCAGGCGCTGCGCGCCGCGGAACTGGGAGTCGAGCTCGGCCTGGCCAGCGACGTGGTGATCTACCTGACCGCCCCCGAGGAAGAACTGGTGAACAGGGTGCTCGACCGGGCGCAGCGGGACGGCCGTGCCGACGACACCCTCGACGTGATCAAGCACCGGCTCGAGGTCTTCACCAGCCAGACCGCGCCGCTCGTCGACTACTACCGCGGCCGCGGCATCCTGCTGGAACTGAGCACCGACCGCCCCGAACAGGACGTGCACGCGGACCTGCGAGCCAGACTCCAAGCCCGCGGGCTGTCGCTGTCCGCTGCCGCGGGAGCCCAGACCAGGCTGGAAGCGATCGCCGTCGAGGAGCAGTGACCCTCGGTGGCGACCGCCTCGGGTGGCGCGCGAGGCGCCACCCGAGTAACTGGTTAGAGCGTGAAGCTCAGCCGGTACGACGACCCGGTACCTGCCGCCGTCGCGCGAGCCGCCGGGCGCGTTGCCAGGGCAGAGCAGAGCAGAGGCTGAGGCTGCGAGCGATTAACGCGGTAATTTGTTCCAACGCGGTAATCAACGATGCTGTGAGCAGGTATTTCTTCCGTGTTGGAACAAATTACCGTGCTCTTTATGCTGGGCGGGGCGTCGACTGATGCTGCCGAGAACTGACTGATCCATGTGAACCATGTGACGAGCGGCGACCTCGGCTGACGAGAGGTGATCCCCGCGACGGGCAAAGAGCACGGCAATCGCGCCCGATATAGTCGCGGAGTGAACGGGGCATCTGGCGGCTGGGAGACGTGGAGCTGGGATGAGTCGCTGTTCGCCGGCGCCGCCGGGTACTACGAGCAGGGCCGACTGCCTTACGCTCCGGGCCTGGCCGATGTCTTGAGCCGCAGCCTGGCCCTCGACGGGCGGGGACGGCTGCTCGATGCCGGGTGCGGGCCGGGGAAGGTGACCCTGCTGCTGGCGCCGCTGTTCGAAGCGGCGGCCGGCCTCGATCCCGACCCGGACATGCTGGTCAGGGCATCCGACGCGGCCGCCACGCGGGGCATCGGCAACGTGACCTGGATACGCGCGCGGGCAGAGGAACTCCCTACCGCGCTAGGCCCGGACTGGCGCCGCGGCTTCCGCGCCGTCACCTTCGCCGCGTCGTTTCACTGGATGGACCGGCCGAAGGTCGCGTCGGCGGTGGCGACCATGCTGGACCCCGGCGGGGCGGTGGTGCAGGTCGACGCGCCCGGCTACCGGGCCGAAGAGCTGGCCGCGGAGTACCAGCGCGGGTCGCTTCCGTTCCCGCCGCCGCCCGACGACGCACTGGACCGGCTGCGGCGCCAGTACCTGGGCAGTGACCGGCGGGCCGGACAGAGCATCCGCAACACGTCGCCCGGCGACGAGGACGGGGTGTTCCAGGCCGCCGGGTTCCTGCCCGCCGAAACGGTGACCGTGCCCGACGGGCGGGTCGCGGAGCGGACCGCCGACGATGTCGTGGCCACGGTGTTCTCGCTCTCCTCCACGGCACCGCACCTGTTCGGCGACCGCCTGGCGGACTATGAGCGAGACGTGCGGGAGATCCTCGGGCACGCTTGTCCGCCGGCGCGGTTCTCCGTTCGCCTGCCCGACAACATCCTGCGCATCTGGCGGCTGCCGGGTTGACCGGGAAGGACGCGACCACGATGCCACCTGATCGGCGGGAGATCGAGCTGGTGCGGCGCCGCCTGCGCGCCGAGCAGGGCGAGTTCGTGCGGCATCGCCGGCTGCCGGTGCTGGACGAAGTAATCGCGACGGTGCTCTCGCAGCACACCTCCGACCGGAACTCAGAGCGGGCGTTCGCGCAGCTCAAAGAGCGGTTCCCGGCATGGGAGCAGGTCCTGGACGCGGCGTGGGAAGACGTCGCCGACGCCATCCGCTGCGGCGGCATGGCCGACCAGAAAACGCGCCGGATCCGGCAGGTCCTCGCCATCGTCGAGGAACGTGAGCAACGCCTGGACCTGGACCGCCTGTACGAACTCGACGACGCGGCGGTCGAGGAGTACCTTCTCTCGCTGCCCGGCGTCGGCTCGAAGACCGCCGCATGCGTGCTGGTCTTCGCCATGGGCCGTGCCGCGTTCCCCGTCGACACCCACGTGCACCGCATCGTCACCCGGCTCGGCTGGGTCCCGCCCGGGACCACAGCTGAGCGCACGTACCGGATCCTCAACCCGCTCATCCCGCCGCTGGTCAGGTACGAGCTTCACATCGAGTTCATCGTGCACGGCCGGACGGTATGCCTGGCGCAGCGCCCGCGCTGCGCGGCGTGCGTACTGCGCGACCTGTGCCCGCATGCTGACCGCGAACGATAGCCCCGGGCTGGCCGCGATCGGTGACCCCAGGTCCACCGCATGCTCCGACTCTAAGGCAATCACCGGTCGCCGAACGCTGCCCCGGTAAGGGTTCGCGCGGTGTGTACGGCGCTTTCCACCGCGTCCTGTCTGCCCAGGCCGCACAGGTCGGTGAGGGTGAACAGCGCTTCGGCGCCTACCACCACGGCCAGGTCGCGGCGTAGCCGGGCCAGGCCGGCCGGATCGAGCCGGTCCGCCGCGGGAGCGAGCGCGGCATCGATCAGGCCGAACCGGTGCCCGGGACGCCGGGCGGCGACCTCTGGTCTGGTGATCGAACCCGCGATCATCGCCCGGACCGCGCTCTCGTTCGCCAGCACGCCGTCCAGCAGCACCTTTGCCGCGAAGCCCATCCGCTCGACCGGATCCGTGCTGTCCGCGACCGGCGCGAGCGCCACGGCCGGGTCCGGCCAGGTGCCGTCGTCCGCCTCCAGCAGCAGCGTGACCAGGTCGGGGAAGTACCGGTAGGCGGTCGCCTCCGATACCAGCGCCGCCTTCGCGACCGACGGCATCGTGATCTCCGCACCGGACCGCGCCAGCTCATGAACCGCCCGCACGATGGCGGTGCGGGTGCGCGCCTTCTGGTTCACCCTGGTCCCCACCGTCCCATCGTGCCCTCGCGTCGATACTTCAGTCAAGCAAACTCTCGTTATGAGAGAAAACTTGCATAAGGATCGGCCGAGCCATACTCTTCGTGAGAGTCAACTCTCATGAAGGAGTAGCCAAATGCCGACATACACGATTCAGGCGGACACCGGCCAGGCGGGCCGGCTGGGGACGGTGCGGGTCGACGCGACGGAGTACGGCGCGGGACGACCGTTCCTGTTGCTGCACGGCGGGTTGCTGCACGGCGGGGCCGGGCCGCGGTCGGTGGCCGCGTTCGCCGAGACGCTGGCCGCGAACCAGGCGCGGGTGACCGTGCTGAACACGTTCACGCCCGACCTCTACATCGGCTACTTCCGCGAGCTACGCGACCAGATCGCCGCCGGCCGGCCGCTGTCCGCGGAACTCATCGGCGAGACGATGCGGCACTACGCCACGTCTTAAGCGCGTGGCGCGGACCTCAGCCGGTGACCTTGACGCTGTCACTCCTTGACGGCGCCCTCGCCGGTGCGCATGACGTACTTCTGGAACACGAAGAACACGATCGCCACCGGTACCGTCATCGCCAGCGCCGCCGCCAGCTGCAGCGGGTACTGGGAGCCCGCTCCCAGCTGGCCGCTGACCAGCCGCCCGACGCCGGTGGTGAGCGTGTCCAGAGACGGCGACTCGTGCGCCACCAAGATCGTCGAGAAGTTGTTCCACGACCCCTGGAACGACAAGATCGTCAAGGTCATCAGCGCCGGGCGCGCCATCGGCAGCACGACCGACCAGTAGGTGCGGAAGATGCCCGCGCCGTCGATCTTCGCGGCCTCCTCTATGCTCGGGTGCACGGACAGGAAGAACTGCCGCATGATGAACACGCCGGCGGCGTCGGTCATCAGCGGCAGGATCATCCCGGGATAGCTGTTGAAGAGGTTCAGCTCCTTGAGCACCAGGAACGTCGGGATCAGCAGCACCACCCCGGGCACCGCCATGACCGCGATGATCGCGGCGAACAGCCCGCCGCGGCCGCGGAACCGCAGCCGGGCCAGCGCGTAACCGGCCATCGAGTCGAATAGCACCCGGCCGAGCGTGACGAACACCGTCACCACGACCGAATTGGCCAGCCAGCGCAAGAAGTCCTGCTGCCCGAGCTCATTGAACGCGGTCAGCACCCAGTGCTGAGGGACCGGGCTGAGCGGGTGCGCCACGGCGTCGGTCTCAGTCTTGAAGGCGGTGCCGATGTCGAGCAGGAACGGATAGATGTACAGCACCGCGAAGAACACGAGCGCCAGGTAGAGCAGTACCCGGCCCGCCACACGGCGGCGCCTCACGATGAACTCCGGCGTTCGGAGATGATCAGCCGCTGCACGATCGTCAGCACGACGATGATCGCGAACAAGATGAACGCGATCGCCGCGCCCTGGCCCCACTGCTGGTTGCCGAACGACGTGAGGTAGCTCAGGTACGCCGGGGTCAGCGTGGTCCCGGCCGGGTTGCCTTGGCTGATCAGGTAGATCTGGTCGAACACCTGCCAGGTGCCGATCAGGCCGAGGGTGAGCACCAGGAACAGGGCGGGCCGCAGCATCGGCAGCGTGACCTTGCGGAACCGCTGCCAGGCGTTCGCGCCGTCCATGATCGCGGCTTCGGTCAGGTCGGCCGGTATGGCGTAGATGGCGGGCAGGAAGATCAGCATGAACGTGCCCGACGTCGTCCAGATGGCCAGCGCGATGAGGGCGACCATGGCGACGCTGGGCCCGGCCAGCCAGTCCCACCAGGACACGCCGAGGAAGCCGTGGCTGGCCATCGCGGACGGTGCCGAGGTCACGCCCAGGCCGGACAGCAGCATGTGCAGCACGCCGTTCGGGTCATCGAACCAGTTGGGACCGTGCGCGCCGAGATGGCCGATGATCGCGTTGACCACGCCGGAGGTGCCGAAGATGTACAGGAACAGGATCGACACCGCCACCGAGCTGGTGATGGACGGGAAGTAGTAGGCGGTGCGGAAGAATCCGCGCCCGGCTAGCCGCTGCCTGCTCACGATGACGGCCAGGCCCAGGGCCAGCGCGGTCTGGATCGGGACGACCAGGATCACGTAGTACAGGTTGTTCCGCAGGCTCTCGCCGAGTTGCTGCTGGGGCAGGCCGGGCGTGGTGAGCAGGGCACCGTAGTTCTTCAGGCCGACCGCGTGCACACCGCCAGAGAACGGGCTGCCGATGCCGCTCCAGTCGCTGATGCTGACCCAGGCCGCCATCAAGATCGGCGCCACCAGGAACACCACGAGCAGGACGATGACGGGGGCGGACATCAGCCAGGCCGCGGCGGTCTCCTGGCGGCGTATCTTGCTCACCCGGCGCCAGGGCGCCCGGTGCCGGCCCGCCGAGGCGGTTCCCTCGACGGGACCGGTCACCGCACTCATCTACTTGTCCTGGGCGAGGACGGCCTGCAGGTTCTGTTGCGCGGCTTTCAGTATGGTCGCGGGGGAGCTGCTGCCCAGCTGGGCGAGCGCGGAGTCGAAGGCCGACAGTGCCTGAGTGGCCCCGCCGATCGCGATGTCCGGGTGCGCGTACGCCAGCTCGTTGACGAACGTCGCGTACTGCGGGTACGTCTGCACGTACTGGGCCTGCGCCGCCTTCAGCGACGGGATGACGCCGAACGCCTTGGAGAACGTCATCTCCTGCTGCTGCGTGGTCAGGAACTTCACGAAATCGATGGCACCGGCCAGGTTCTTCGACTGCTTCGGCACGCCCCAGCAGTTGGTGAACGACAGCGTGGCGTGGGCGCCGGAGGGTCCGGCCGGGAGCGGGACGACCTGGAACTTGACGTTCGGGTAGTCCGTCTGCAACTCGCCGTTCTCCCAGTTGCCGATGATGTCCATCGCGGCCTTGTTCTCGCCGAATGCCTGGCCGCTGAAGCCGGCCCCGAGCTGCGACGGCAGCTTCATGATGCCCTGGGAGAGCATGCCCTTGAGGAACGTGAGCGCCTGGACGTTCTGCGGGCTGTCCAGTTGCACCGCGGTGCCTGCCGGGTTGGTGACAGTACCGCCGTTCTGATAAAAGAATTCGTCGATGCCCGAGTGGGTTTGATCGATGACCAGCCCCGTGCGGCCGCCGGTGGTGAGCTTCTTCGCGTCGGCTTGCAACTGGCTCCAGTTGGCCGGCGGCGCGCCGAGCCCGGCCTGCTTCCAGTCGGCGGTGTTGATGTAGAGGGCGAGCGTGGAGGCGTCCTTCGGCTCGCAGACGAACGTGCTCTTGTAGGTGAAGGCCTGTGCGAGCGCGGTCGCGAAGCCGCCGGAGTTGGGCAGCGTGGACGGATAGGCGTCGAGGACGCCGTCCTTGGCGTAACTCTGCATGGTGAGCGGGTCGAGATAGAACAGGTCAGGCGGCTGGTTGCCGGCGAAGCCCTGCGCTACTTGCTGGGTGAGGTTTGACGCGGCGATCACCTGGACCGGTATGCCGCTCTGTTTGGTGAACGCTTTCGCGGCCGCCTGCACCGCGTTGGTTTCCGCGGTGCCGCTTGACCCGAACATCAGCGTCAGTGGCGTTTTGCTGGCTTTGCCGGTGGAGGCGGTGCTGGCGGTCGAGGAACTGAATCCGTTGCTGGATGAACAGGCCGCAGTGAGTGCCGCGAGCCCGGCGGCAACGGCCGCGATGGCGATCTTGGATCTCATGAGGTCCTCTTCTCGGTGTTCTCGGTGTTCTCGGGGGAGGGAGCGGAGCCGCGGATGACGAGTTGCGGCTGAAGGAGCACGCGTTGCTGAGCGCGCTTGGGGATCTTGCCAGAGGAGGGACGGGCGGAGGTACGGGCGGGGGAGCGGAGCTTGCTGAGGGCGGCCAGGCACGCGTCCGCGACTTCGTCCAGCGGCTGCGCGACGCTGGTCAGGCCAACGGCCGCTGCCGCGGAGGAGTCGTCGAAGCCGATCACCGACACGTCCTGTCCCGGGATCAGGCCGCGAGCGGCGATCTCGGTCCAGGCGCCGAGCGCGATCGTGTCGCTGACGCAGGCGAAGGCCGTCGGCGGCTCCGGTGAGTCGAGCAGCCGCGCACAGGCGGCCCGGCCCCGGGCGAGGTCGTCTTCGATCGACACGACCAGGCCGTCCGTGGGCAGGCCCGCCGCGCGGCACGCCTGCTCCCAGCCGGCCTTGCGATCCTCGCCGACGTCGGAATCCTCCGGCCAGCCGAGGAACGCGATGCGCCGGTGGCCGGCCGCGATCAGGTGTTCGGTGGCCTTGCGCTCGCCGTCAGCACCGTCCACGTCGACCCACGGATGCGTCGCCGCGCTGCCCCAGGGGCGGCCGAAGGTGACGAAAGACACCCCCTTGCGCCGCAGCCAGGATGTCCGCCGGTCACCGGTGTGCGTGCCGGTGATCACGAACGCGTCGAGCGTGTAGTCGCCGAGCAGCTGGTCGTACGCGCGGATCTCCTCGTCGTCGTCGGCCGCGGTGAACAGCAGGATCCGGTAGCCGGACTTCTGCGCCCGCCGGGTCAGCGCGTGCAGGAAGGCGTTGTGCAACTCGCCCTTCCACTGCCCGGGTTCGGGGATGATCACCGCGATGAGGTGCGACCGCTGGGTGCGCAGCGTCTGCGCCGCCTTGAGTGGCCGGTAACCCGTCGCCGCGATCACCGCCTCCACCCGCTCGCGGGTCTGCGCGCGGACCAGGTGCGGCGCGTTGAGCACATTGGAGACGGTCTGCAGTGAGACGTCAGCGGCCTTGGCGACTTCGGCCATGGTCGGGCGCTGTGCTGGCCTGGCCTTCGGCTGTGCTGGCACGCTCGATCCTCTTTGATCGTTAAATTTGAACGATCGATTTGATCGTTCAAAACACTGTTAGGATCACCCTATTGGCATTTGTCTGTCAAGGTCCGTGTCCGACGACGAACCTGGAGGGACGATCGATGTCCGCGCTTGACCAGCCATGGCTGCACGATCTGGTGACGGTGCTGAGCGCCCCGACCGTGGTGCTCAGCGAGCCAGGTGGCCAGATCCGCGACGGTGCAGGCGCGCAGGGCGTGCTGCACGCCGACGTGCGGGTTCTCTCGCGGGCCGTGCTCGAGGTGGGGGGAGCGGAGCCGACGCCGGTCGGCAGCGGGCTGACCGGCGCGAGATCCGCCTGGTTCGTCGCGGTACCCAGAGCGCTGGGCGACGACATCGTCGACCCGACGATCCGGATCGAACGGGAACGCACCGTCGCCGCCGGCGAGGTCAGCGAGCGGATCATGGTGGTCAGCGACGCCGACTCCGGCATCGACACCGACCTGGTGCTGACCGTGGCCGCCGACCTGGCCGGGCTGGCCGAGATCAAGGCGACGCGGGCGCGGCCGCCGGTGCCGATGACGGCCTCGGGTGACGTCCTGCGCTGGGGCGACGGGGAGGTGACGGTCGCGCTGTCCGCCCCGGGCGCCGAACTATCGGGTGCCGCGGCCTTCCGGTGGCGGGTGCACCTCAACGGGCGGGGAGTGGCCGAGTTCGGCTGGCGGCTGACCGTGACCGACCCCGCCGCGGTGGTCGTCGCCGCGCCTGCCGCCGCGCCTGCCACCGCGGTCCAGCCGGTTTCGGTCAGCGCTGACGACCCCCGGCTGGCCGAACTCATCGGCCGGTCGCTGGCCGACGTGGACGCGCTGCGGATGAGCGTGCCGGGCCGTCCCGGTGACGTGTTCCTCGCCGCGGGTGCGCCGTGGTACTGCACGCTGTTCGGCCGGGACAGCATCTGGGCGGCGCGGCTGCTGCTGCCGTTCGGCTGGCAGCTCGCCGCGGGCACGCTCCGCGTGCTGGCCGCGTGCCAGGGTCGCCGGGTCGATCCGGACACGGCGGAGGCGCCCGGCAAGATCGCGCACGAACTGCGGCGCGGGGGCTCGCTGTACTACGGCACGATCGACGCCACCCCGTTGTGGATCTGCCTGCTGCACGACGCGTGGCGCTGGGGGATGCCCGCCGAGCAGGTACGGCCGCTGCTGCCCGCGCTGACGGCCGCGCTGGAGTGGATGCGCGGCTACGGCGACTCCGACGGCGACGGCCTGCTCGAATACATCGACCAGAGCGGGCACGGGCTGTCCAACCAGGGCTGGAAGGACTCCGGCGACTCGATCCGCTTCGCCGATGGCCGCATCGCCAAGCCGCCGGTCGCGCTGTGCGAGGTGCAGGGGTACGCCTATGAAGCGGCGCTGGGCGGCGCCGAACTGCTGGCCGCGTTCGGTTCGCCGGGTGCCGATGGCTGGCGGGACTGGGCGGCCGGCCTGGCCGGGGCGTTCCGCGCCTCGTTCTGGCTGCCGGACGGCTTCCCGGCGCTCGCCCTGGACGCGGACAAGCAGCCGGTGGACTCACTGACCAGCAACATCGGGCATCTGCTCGGCACGGGGCTGCTGACCGCGGACGAGGAGACGATGGTCGCGGCCCGGCTGTCCGGCCAGGACATGGTCTCGGGGTTCGGCCTGCGCACCATGTCGGCCGGCGACGCGGGCTACAACCCGCTGAGTTATCACTGCGGCTCGGTGTGGAGCCATGACACGGCCATCGTGATCAGCGGCCTGTTTCGCAGCGGGCACGGCGACGTGGCGGCCCGCCTGGCCGATGGGCTGCTGTCGGCCGCGGCGGCGTTCGGCTGGCGGCTGCCCGAACTGTTCTCCGGCGAGGACCGCGGGCCCGTCCCGTACCCGGCGGCGTGCCGCCCGCAGGCCTGGTCGGCGGCGGCCGCGGGGGCGCTGGCCCAGGCACTGCTCGGCATTTCGGTGGACGCGCCGTCCGGTAAGGCGCGGATCCGCCCGCCTTCGGTGGCGATCGGCGACGCCGGCCGGCGACTGCGCATCGACGGCCTGGTGGCGGGCCAGGAAACCTTCAGCGCCGGCGTCGACGCGGATGGCCGGGGCTACGTAGCGGGCCTGTCCTTGGCTCTGTCATAACAGCAGTGGTGCTTCCCGTCCTGAGCGGCTCTGGCGTTGCCCGCGCTAAAGGTCGAGCGGCGGCAAGCCGGCCGCAACGCGCCGGTCGTTGAGGTGCCCGGGGTCTTCGACGGGCCGCAGTTCCCAGTTCCCGCTGGGGGAGCGGACCTCCTGGGTGCCGTAGAGCTGCGGGCGCCCCTGGGCCAGGCGCACCCTGTCCTCCAGGTAGGCGAGCCGCTTGGCGGACGCTTCGCCGTCGTTGACCGCGCCCTGCATGTGCCGCAGGCACTCGCTCTGCATGCCGATATCGTGGTCGGTGTGCTGGGCGATCAGCCAGGCCGCCTCCGCGGCGTCCTCGCCAACCACGGATTGGCGTGGCCATCCCGATTCCGCGAGAACGCCGGCGAACCAGGCGGCGTTGGCCCGGCTGACGTCGCGCACCTGGGCATACGCGTCACGATAGGCCGGATCCGCCGGGGGAAGATCCCACAGCGCCTGCCACCGCTCGCGTGCCTGTACGTCGGAGCGCATTCGCTCAGTGAGTTCTGCCGCGTGATTGTCCATCGGTTGTCTAAGGGCATTCTCGTGGTCAATCAGCAGATCGGCAATGGCTGAGGAGATGGGCAGCTGTTTCGGCCATATTGGGGCGATATTGGTACGCGTGCGTTCCGCTTCCGTCCGCGGCTGGAAGCCCGTGGTTAGGTGACGGAACGCCGGTGTACCGTATCTGAATTGTCACGTCTTGTGCGTATAACTGATCACCGGTATCGTAACCCTGCGCGGCGGTGCCGTTTCACGCGGTCCTCCCCCCCGACCGCGGTCCGGTTGCTCGCCCCGCGGACATACCCCGCCCGCGCGGAGTCGCAGCCACGGCACCGCCGCCATGCTCTGCCGGCCCCCCTCCTGGTCGTGACCGCCGCGCCGTCCTTGCCTGCGAGCCGTCCACCCGAACCGGACATACCGACCGCGGAAGGCGTCATCTCGCAGGCAAAGTCCGCACGGTTCTAGGTCCGTGCGGTTTCTAGGTCCGTGCGGATGCGTTAGACGAGACGAAACGTTTCGTCTAATGTAGTGACCATGACTCATTCACTGAGCGACCCGAGGGTCGACGCCATCCTGAGCCGCATGTTCGACGAGGCCGGTCTCGACGACACTCGCCGCGGCCCCCGTACCTGGCCGGAGTCCGCCCAGGAGCGCGCGGACGCCATGGCCGAGATATACATGCCCATCTCGCGTGACGGAGGACGGCTGCTGTATTCGCTGGTACGCGCGGCACGCCCGGAGATCGTGGTCGAGTTCGGTATGTCGTTCGGCATATCGACGCTGTTCCTGGCGGCCGCCGTCCGCGACAACGGAGCCGGGCACGTGTTCACCACCGAACTGAGCGCGGCGAAGATCGCCGCCGCGAAGGCGACGTTCGGCGAGGCCGGGCTGGATGACGCGATCACCGTGCTGGAGGGTGATGCCCGCGAGACACTCGCGGACCTGGACGGCGCCGTCGGCTTCGCGCTGCTTGACGGCTGGAAGGACCTGTGCCTGCCCGTGCTCCGCGTACTCGAGCCGCGGCTGCGGCCCGGCACTCTGGTGGTCGCCGACGACGTCAACCTGGTCAGCCTCGAGCCGTACCTGTCCTACGTCCGCGACCCGGCGAACGGCTATGAGAGCGTGACGTTCCCTGTCGGGGACGGCATGGAGATCAGCTGCCGGGTGTAAGGCGAGGCGGTTCTTGGTACGCGTAGGCGACCGCCTGGGCGCGATCACGGACACCGACCTTGGCCGCTCACGCCGAAGTCGTCGGCGATCAGCCGGTGCCGGCCGTGGTCTTTGCCTACCTCAGGGAGACGTCCGGTTGCTGCATGAAATCAGGGAGACGTCCGGTTACTGGATGAACATCGCCGGCCCGTCGCCCGCCACGCATCACCCGCCGCCCGCCACCGCGCCACGCGCCACGGCTGGGGTGAGATGTCCGGCTTCGCGCATGGCATGCCAGGCGCTAGCGCGGAAGAAGAGTCCAATGCGGTAGATAACCATGCTGTGAGCCGGTTTTTCTTCCGTGTTGGACGTTTCTTCCGTGTTGATGGCGACGCCGGTGCGGTCGGGCGTGATCGTGCGCGTGGCGTTCCGGGAAACCGGAACGCCACGCGCACGATACTTGGGGTCTCGACAATGATGTGCGTTTTGCCGGGTTTGTTCGCCGGGCCGCGGCGGCGGACCGCCCGGAGGCCGTGGCGTCGGGCAGGTGCCGGCGTCGGGCTGGTGCCGGCGGTGGGCTGGTGCCGGCGGTGGGCGGGTGCTGGGGGTGGGCGGGTGCTGTGGGGTTAGGTGGC
>DASXDG010000438.1:0-2240 GCA_036490795.1 Streptosporangiaceae bacterium | reverse complement strand
CTACTTGACAGAGGCTACTCCGTATAACAGACTCCGGGCGTCTTTCGGTCGAATCAGGACGAAGGTGACATCACGTGAAACCTGGTTGGTGGCGGAACCTCGGTCGGTCTATTCACGGGCCGCCGTCGACGGGACCGGCCGACCGCCGCCCGCCCCGGGCCGCTAGTGGCCGTTGCTTGACCGCGATGACGTGTCCGAGAGCGCCCGCTGTCACACGCCAAGTGTCACGGAATTTGCCTGGTAACCCTTGCCGGAAGGCGGGCAGCTCGGGAGCCCGCGTGCAGACGCCGCGCGAACTTGCCGGACGCCTGTCCGACGCGGGGGTTGCCCCGCCAGGGGAGATCTGGGTCGTTCGCATTCCCTGCCGCGCGAAAGTTCGCGCAGACTCGAGGTAAGACGGCACCTTGGTACGACGCTCACGCTTTTGAGGGCGGCTCCCCGCCGGCCCCATAACCCGACCGCTGCCAGCCGCAGGAGCCCATGATGACCAGCCCAGCCACGATCACCGAGCACGTCGCCGAGATGCGCGCCAAGGCTGCGGCCGAGCCGCCCAACGAGACCATGGACGCCTTCACCCGCGAGCAGGCCGAGCTGGCGGCAAGCATCCCGGACGGCATCGCCCCGGCCGGGACGGTACTGCCCGACGCGGAGCTGCTCGATGTGCACGGGGCGGCCACCACACTGTCCGGCGCGGCCGACGGCGGAACGTCGGTGCTGGTCTTCTACCGGGGCGCCTGGTGCCCGTACTGCAACATTGCCCTGACCGTCTACCAGGCACAATTGCTTCCGCTGCTGACCGAGCGCGGCGTCCGGCTGATCGCGATCAGCCCCCAGAAGCCGGACGGGTCGCTGACCATGCAGCAGAAGCACAGCCTCGGCTTCACGGTTGTCTCCGATCCCGGCAATGTCATCGCTGGCGGCCTCGGCATCCTCACACGGCCGTCGCCGGACGCCCGGGCCGCTCAGCTCCAGCTCGGACTCGACCTGGCCAGCGTTAACGCCGACGGCAGCGTCACCCTGCCGATGCCCGCAACCGTCATCCTCGATGCCGCCCGCACGGTCCGGTGGATCGATGTCCACCCGGATTACAGCACCCGCACCGAGCCCTGGCAGGTCATCGGCGCCCTCGACCGCCTTGCAGTCTGACCGCTGATCCGTGAGCGCGGACGCCTGACCGGCAAGACGCGCCACACCCAAGAAGATCAAGGACAGCCAGCGTCCGAACGGAACCGCCTGACTCCCCCACCGTTCCGGTGACGCTTTCGACCGAAGGAGATCGCAGTGGCAACCGACTTCACTGGCAAAACGGCCCTGATCACCGGTGCCGGGCGCGGCATCGGCCGGTCTGTCGCGCTCGGGCTGGCCGGCGCCGGCGCCCGCGTGGTCCTCCTCGCCCGCACCGCCGCGCAACTGGCGGAGACCCGCGACCTGCTGCTAGATCGGGGCGTGCCCGCCGGGCGGATCAGCGTCGTGCCCGCAGACCTGGCCGACGAGGATGACCGGGGCCGCGCGGCGGCGGCCGCGCTCGCGGCGGGCCGGGTCGACATCCTGGTCAACAACGCGGCCGTCGTCGAGCCGCTCGGCCCCACCATCGGTATCACGGCGGCGGACCTGCGGCTGGCCTTCGAGGTCAACGTCGTCGCCCCCGCCGCGCTCACCGCCGCCGTGCTGCCCGGCATGCTCGACGCCGGCTGGGGCCGCGTCGTCAACGTCTCCAGCGGAATCGTCGCCAACCCAGCCGGCATGATCCGCGGCAACGCGTACGCGGCCACGAAGGCCGCACTTGAAGCTCATACGGTAAACCTCGCCGCTGAGCTCGCCGGCACTGGTGTCACCGCCAACGTCTACCGGCCAGGCGGAGTGGACACCGCAATGCAGGCCTGGATCCGGCGGCAGGACCCAGGACGCATCGGCCCCCTGCACGAGCGCTTCAACCGGAACTTTGCCGAGGGCACCCTGATCACCCCTGAGCACTCCGCCGCAGGGCTGCTGGCCCACCTCGGCGGCTACGACACCGGGGCCATCTGGGACGTCAGCACCGTCCCGACAAGGGGCTGACGCCGGCGGCCCGGGCATTACATGAATACGGGACGGCTGGCGGTGATGCCGTAGTCGTCGCCCGCCGCGCCGATCAGCAGCCTGAGGCTCGCGGTGACCGCCGCCTGCTCGCCTGGCGCGAGCCGCGCCATGATCCGGCTGAGCTCGCGGCGGCGCCATCCGTCGGCGACGGCGACCAGGTC
>DASXDG010000437.1:0-14259 GCA_036490795.1 Streptosporangiaceae bacterium | reverse complement strand
GCCTGACGCGTAAGGGAATTATCACCGCCGGCGTTTGACACCACGGCCTGTGACCGCCGACACTTGGGCGTGTTCATACGCGGCCGGGTGCGAATCGCCGCAGCGGCCGCACTGACTGTCGCTGTCGCGATCCTGACCGGGATCGCCGTTGTGCTCGCTTCGCCGGGCACTCCCCCGGTCCGCGCCATCGCCGCCGCGACCCTCAGCCCTTCACCGGCCCCGCACCATCAGGCCCCGCCAATCACTCATCACGTCCGCAGCGTTACCGCCTGCGCACAGCAGCTCGCCCGCGACCACAACGGGCACCTGCTCGTCGTTGTCGGCGCTTCGTTCACCGCGGGCGTCGGCCCGGGCACCGCTGACCGCTCCTGGGCCGTGGTGCTGGCCCGTTCAATGGGCTGGAACGCGGTCGTCTACGGAGTGCCGGGAGCAGGCTACGTCCGGCGAGGCGCCGGCTACCGGGGACCAGTCACGGCCGAGCTCACCCGGATCGAGCTGAGCGCGCTCCACCCGGACCTGATCATCGTGCAGGCCGGTCACGACGACATCGGGATAGACCCGCAGCTGGAGCAGCAGCAGGTCGAGGAGACCATAGCCCAGGTCCACTCCGACGCGCCGAATGCCCGGATCGCCCTGGTCACCGTCTTTCCCGGACGCGCCAAGCTTGCCAGGGCCTGGCTCACCGACGGGGCCATCGTGGCCGGCGCGACCGCCGCGGACCCGAACGTGATCATCATGGACCCGCTGGCCGGCAACTGGGCCTACCAGCGCGGGGAGGACGGGCTGCACCCCACCGTCGCGGGCAGCGACTGGCTGGCCAACGAGATAGCGGGCATCCTGCACGGGTACGGCGTGACCGGCACGGGTGATCTGGACGGCCGGCTTATCCTGTGCGACTACAGCTCTGTGGGCAAGCACAAACGCATCAAGGTCCCGCCCCCGGCCGGGGCCTCGGCCCGGATGGACCCGCCGTGACCGTCCGCCACCTGACGGACGATGGACAGCCCGAGACCCGAGCCCGGCACGCACCGGGCCGATGGCGCACGGTAGAAGCGGTCGAACACGTGCGGCAGGTCGTCGGGCTCGATCCCGGGCCCGTGGTCCCGCACGGTCAGCTCACCACCCGCTAGCCGCACCTCCACCGGCTCCCCCGGCGGACTGAATTTGGCGGCGTTGTCCAGCAGGTTCCTGACCGCGCTGCTGATCCGTTCCGCGCTGCCGAAGGCCACGCACGGCTTGAGCTCCTCGGTGAAGCTGACCCGCGGCCAGTCTCGCCTGACCGCCGCCAGGGTGGCGGCGACCACCGTGGTCAGGTCGACGTCACCCAGCTCGGCGGGCTGCGCCTCGCCTCTGGCCAGCTCGGTGATGCCGGCCATCAGCTGGCCGAGCTCCGCGCCCTGCGCCGCCACCCGGTCCAGCACGTCCTGCCGCTCGGCGGCGGGCAGGTCCGGATGCGCCGCGAGCAGTTCGACATTGACGCGCATGCTGGTCAGCGGCGTGCGCAGCTCGTGGCTCGCGTCACTGACCAGCTGACGTTGCGCGGCCAGGGATCGTTGCAGCGCGTCGAGCATCATGTTAAATGAGGTCGCCAGCCGGCCCAGCTCGTCGGGCTTGCCGGCCACGTCCACCGCGACCCTGCTACCCGGATCCCCGGTCGCGGTGACCCGCTCGGCGACCGCCGCCAGCCGGCCCACCGGCGCCAGGCCTGCCCTGGCCACCGCCCAGCCGACCAGTGCCGCCCCGCCGACTCCGGCGATGCTCAGCGCGGCCAGCGTGGCGCCGACGCTGGCCACGTCCGCGTCCACCGTGCCGAGCGGCACCGCCAGCTGGAGAGCAAGACCCGGCGCGATCCGGGTGGTCAGCGTCGCGGCGCGTACCCCGCCCACCGACGTGTCGGCGTAATACGCCGCGTGCTGTCCGGACGCGACCTGCTCGGCGGCGGCACTGGTGGCCAGCAACCCCTGGTCTCCGGCAGGCGCCCATACGTCGCCGTTCTCGGTCACCACCTGCATGTACGGGCTGGCGGCGGCGAACCGGCCCGAGTGCGGCGGTACCCAGCCGGACGGAACGTGCCCGTCGTAGTGCTGGACGATCCGCTCCGCGGAGGCGGCCTGGCTGGCCAGTTCCTGGCGCAGCTCACCCTCCAGGTCGGCCCTGATGACGAAGAAGGCGACCGCGGTGATCACCAGCGTGGCCGCCGCGACCGCCGCCGCGACGGCGACGGTGAAACGGGTGCGCAGCATGAGCCTGCGCCCGCGCCAGCTAGCGGGGCGGCGGGCGAGGGCCGAGCCCCAGCGCCGGATGGCGGTCAGCGGGCTGTGCACGGCGGGCAGCCGGCGGTTGGCGGCGGCGGTCATGGCGTGGTCCGCAGTACATAGCCGACGCCGCGGACGTTGTGCACGAGGCGCTGGCGTTCGCCGTACTCCAGCTTGCGCCGCAGGATCGCGACGAATACCTGAAGGCCGTTGGACGCGGGAGCCTCGCCGTATCCCCACACCCGGTCCAATATCAGTTCGTAGCTGAGTACTTGCTCAGCGTTGCGAAGCATGAGTTCCAGCAGGCTGAATTCGATCTTGGTCAGCTCGATCGGCACCCCGTCGCGGGTGACCTTCCTGCTGGCCGTGTCCAGCGTCAGGTCGGCATAGCCGAGGATCTCGCGGGCGGAACGGCTGCGGCGCAGCAGCGCCCGGATCCTGGCCTGCAGTTCGCGCAGCGCGAACGGCTTGACCAGGTAGTCGTCCGCCCCGACCTCGAGGCCGGTAACCCGGTCGTCGATGCCGTCCTTGGCAGTGAGCACGAGGATCGGGGTGTCATCACCGCGCTCGCGCAGCCGCCGGCACATATCGAACCCGTCCACGATCGGCATGAGGATGTCCAGCACGATCAGGTCCACCGGAGACCTGGCCACCGCCTCCAGCGCCTCGGCGCCGTTGCTGGCGCTCGCTACCGAGTATCCCGCCAGTCGCAATGCGCGACCGAGGGAATCCAGGACGTAGGGATCATCATCCACCACGAGCAGCCGCTCCCCGGCAGGCGCGGGAAGCGGCGGAGCAGCGGCAGAGTCTGACCTCATCACTGAATAACACCAGTCCAGAATCTCAATACGGATCAGTCCTCACTGAGAAAACACTGCGAGCTTCCCGCAAGACTCCACATTTTCACCAATCTTTAAGTATTGAACTCAACCCTTCCTCCCATGACTAAAACAGGCGTGCCCCGAGGAGGAAGCCGATGAACCCCACCACCTTGCGCCTGCCGAGCCGCGCGGTAAAGCCCAGGAACACCGGGCTCACGATGGTGATCGACACTGGTCTTCCATCGTCGCTGTTCAGCGACCTTGTCTCCTCTGGAGCCGAATTCATCGACTTCGTCAAGTTCGGCTGGGGCACAGCCGTGGTGACCAGCGGCCTGCGGCAGAAGATCGACGCCCTTAGTGCCAATGGCATTGGGTTCTACTTCGGCGGGACGCTGCTTGAGAAGTACATCTTGCAAGGCCGGTTTGACGACTTCAGGCGGTTCTGCGCGGAGTACTCGTGCTCCCACGTCGAAGTCTCCAACGGCACCATCGAGATATCCAACACGGAGAAGGCGAGCTACATCCGCAAGCTCGCCGACGACTTCACGGTCGTATCCGAGGTTGGGTTCAAGGACCCGGTCAAGTCCGAGCAGCTGCCGCCGAGCTCGTGGATCACCTTCATCCGCGAGGACCTCGAGGCCGGCGCTTCGCTGGTCACCATGGAAGCTCGGGAGAGCGGCAAGTCCGGCATCTGCCGGCCGGACGGCGCGCTCCGGTTCGGCCTGATCGAAGACGTGCTGTCGTCCGGCATCGATCAGCACCAGCTGCTGTTCGAGGCACCGACCACCGACCTCCAGGCGCACTTCGTCACCAGGCTCGGACCGGACGTCAACCTCGGCAACGTACCCGCGCAGGGGGTCATCGGGCTGGAGACCCTGCGCCTGGGGCTGCGGGCCGACACCCTGGTCACCTTTGAGTAGAGGAATCCGATGCGTACCACCCACGACGTTTTTCACCTGGCTATTCCCGTACACGACCTCGACGAGGCGCAGCGGTTCTACGTCACCCTGCTCGGCTGCAAGCTCGCCCGCAGGTACGGGGACCGGATCACGCTCGACTTCTTCGGCGATCAGCTTGTCTGCCACCTGACCGAGGGGACGCCGCCGAGCGAGCCGCTTGACCTTTACCCGCGGCACTTCGGCGTGACCTTCCATGACGGGGCGGACTTCGACGCGCTGCACGCGTGCGCGGTCACCCGCAAGATCCCGTTCTTCCGCGACGTCTCGCTGCGGTTTGAGGGCATGGTGGAGGAGCACAGGACCTTCGTCCTCGTCGACCCGTCCAGCAACCTGCTTGAGTTCAAGCACTATCGTGATCCCCGGATGATGTACTGATGCCCGGCGGTCGGCTTGATCAAGTCGACGCGACGCGCCCGGTAAAACAGGCCGGCGTAATCAGCACTCACGTACTGCTCATCCTCGCTCCCGCGAGTGCCGGGCTCGCGACTGGCGCGATGCTGACGCTGCTGCACGTCTCGCGCGACGCGTTCTTCTTCATTTCCTCATGCATGCTGGTCTACGCGTATGCCGACCTCAACCGTCACGGGCTGCGCCGGTTCTACTGGCGCCGGTTCGTCTCGGTAGGGATCCCCTATTTGTGCTGGACGGTCATCTACTACCTGTACACATACCCGGCAGACCACTACTCCACCACAAGCAAGGGGCTATGGGCCTTTCCGCACATGCTGTACACGGGCTACTACCATTTGTATTTCCTATTGGTCATCATGCAGTTCTACGTGGTGTTCCCGCTACTGCTAGTGCTGCTGCGGCGCACCAAGGGACATCACGGTATTGTCGCCGCCATCCTCGTGGCCTACCAGTTCGTGTGGATGGGCCTCATGCACTGGAACCTGCTGCCCCCCTGGCTCAGCGGGGTGTGGGCGCAGCGACTGCTGCCCACCTACCTGATTTACCTGGTAGGCGGCTGCATCGTCGGCTTCCACCTGACCGAGGCGCACAACTGGGTGGTGCGCAACGCCTGGCCAGTGGTCACGTTTACGCTATTGACCGCGCTCGGCGCTGAATTCATCTACTATCTGTCGGAAAGCCATGTGACCACCGTGTTCGGATCGGGCGACGATCCGTTCCAGCCGAGCGTCATCCCGTTCAACGTAGGCGCCATAGCCTGCCTGTACCTGATTGGTGTCGCCCTAGTCCAGCCGGGACGACCCCGGTGGGTTCAGTCCCTAGTGCACTCCGGCTCGGACAACGCCTTCGGCGTCTACCTTGCCCAGTTGCTGTTCATCAACGCACTGGTCTGGCTCGGCTGGGAGAAGCTCAACAACTCCATACCGTGGCCGCTACTCTTCGTGATGGCCGTACCGATTGTTTACCTGAGCGGCTTCTTCCTGACCAGCCTGCTCGCCAGGACTCCGCTGGCGGTCCCGCTGACCGGGCGCAAGCAGGTGTCGTGGTCGAGTCGCTCGCAGAACAGTAGAACGGACGATGATAGTGATACGACAGTGGATCGAGCAGCGTGCGTCGCAACAGGGCGGATCCGTGTATCTAGAGGACGCGTCGGCAACCGCGACGATGACGTACTCGGAACTGCTCCAGTCGGCGTCTGCGTGGGCACATCTCCTGACTGAGGCCGGCGTCAAGCCCGGCGCCAGGGTGGCCATCCGCCTGCCGGATCCGGTCGGCTACGCCGCCGCGCTACTCGGCGTGGTCGCGGCGGGCCGGGTCGCGGTCCCGCTCGACCCCGCCGCCCCCGCCCCCGAACTGGCCCGGGTACTCGATGTGGCCCAGCCCGAGGCGATGATCTGCGATACAGCCGCGGGCCTGCCACCCGTGCCGGTCGTGCTGCAGCCGCCGGGCACGGAGCACGCGTCCGGGCCGCTGGCCCGGTCAATGGAGGAGTCGCCGGCCAGCGGCGGCATCTTCCTGTGCACCAGCGGCACGACGGGTACGCCCAAGGGCATTGAGCTGCGCGACGAGCAGCTTGCTCACGTGGCGAAGACCGTCGTCGCGCAGCACCGGCTGACCCAGGACGACCGGGGCTACTGCACGCTCCCGCTGTTCCATGTCAACGCCGAGGTGGTCGGGCTGCTCGCCACGCTCTTCGCCGGTGCCTGCCTGGTGCTGGACCGGGCGTTCAGCAGGCGCCGGTTCTGGCCCGTGGTCGAGGAGCGCCGGATCACCTGGATCAACGCGGTCCCCGCGATCATCGCCGTGCTGTCGATGGAACAGGACGAGATCCAGCCGCCCGAGCGGGTGCGTTTCGTCAGGTCCGCGTCGGCGCCGCTGCCCCCGCCCGTGCTCATCCGGTTCGAGCAGCTGACCGGCTTGCCGATCATCGAGACCTACGGCATGACCGAGGCGGCGAGCATGATCACCGCCAACCCGCTGGACGGCCCGCGCAAGCCGGGGTCCGTCGGCCAGCCGGCCGGAACAGAGGTGCGGGTGGTCAGGTATACCGAGCACGAGGTGATCCCGTGCGCGGATTATGTCATCGGCCAGGTCCAGATCAGGGGCCCCGGCGTGATCACCGAATACGCAACCGGCGGACGCCCCGGCGCCATCGACCAGGACGGCTGGCTGGACACCGGTGACCTCGGCCACCTGGACGAAGACGGCTTCCTGTACCTGGCAGGCCGCACCGACGACGTGATCAACCGCGGTGGCGAGAAGATCTACCCGAGGGAGATCGAGGAAGTACTGCTCAGCCAGCCTGGTGTGCTGTCCGCCGTGGTGGTCGGCGCGGAGGACGAGGTGCTCGGCCAGCGGCCGGTCGCCTACATCGTGCCCAAAGAGTCCTGGACGGGGCCCGGGTTCGAGGACGCCCTTGCCACCGCCTGCGGGCAAGCGCTGCCGAAACCCAAGCGACCCAGTGCGATCGTCGTCGTGGAAGAACTACCGCTCGGCCCCACCGGCAAGGTGGCACGCCGGCGCCTGCGCGAGCTCGCCACCTCAAGCAGGACTGGTGACTAAAGCGGAGGGGCTTATGGCGCCCCGGGCTCCTTTCCCCAAGGGGGCCTGCGTGCCACGAGCCGCCACCCAAGGGGGCCCGCGCGCCGCGGGCCTCCTTGAGCCTGAGCGGTGCGGCCTTGGCTTGATCGCCGGGTCGGCGTGTTCGGGTAGCGGGCCGTTCCCGGGATCGGCAGGATCTGAGGCATGACCTCCGAACCGCACCGTCGGGCGATCGGCTCGTTGCGGGCCGTGTCACTCGATGCCCCGGACATCGAACGGCTGGCCACGTTCTACGCGCAGCTGGCCGGGTGGCAACGCGTCCCCGACGACGACGAACAGGACTGGATCACGCTCGACACCGGTGACGGCTGGCGGATCGGCCTGCAACAGGCCATCGACCACGTGCCGCCCGGCTGGCCGGGCCAGGACCGTCCGCAGCAAGGCCATCTCGACATCCGGGTACCGGACATCGACGCGGCGGCCGAACGCGCCCAGCAGCTCGGCGCCGCCTTGCTGCGCCGTAACGAGCGGTGGCACACGCTAGCCGACCCGGCCGGTCACCCGTTCGACCTGTGCCTGAACCCCGACGACCCGCGGACCACCCTGATGGGCGTCATGCTCGACTGCCCCGACGCGAAGGCGTTGAGCCACTTCTACGCGGAGCTGCTCGGCAAGCCAGTGACGTACGAGGCGGACGGGGTGGCCATTATCGGCGAGGATGGCGCGCAGCCGGTGATGTTCCAGCAGGTGGAGCACTACACCGCGCCACGCTGGCCGGATCCGGCGTATCCGCAGCAGATCCACCTCGACGTGACGGTCCAGGACGTGGACGCGGCGGAACGGGCCGTCCTTGACATCGGCGCCACCCGGCAAGACGGCGCCGGCCCGGACTGGCGCGTCTACGCCGATCCGGCCGGCAAGCCCTTCTGCCTGGTGTGGACGACGGCCTAGGCCGGGGTGGCGAGCAGGAGCAGGAACGCCCCCGCGATCATGAACGGCCCCACCGGTACGTACTGCTTGCGGCCGAGGCGGCCGACCGTCATCATCGCCGTGCTGTACAAGGCGAGGAGGCCGAATCCGGCGAAGCCGCCAAGTACCAGCGCCCGCCAGCTGACCCAGGCCAGCGCCGTGCCCATGCTGGCGGCCAGCTTGACGTCGCCCGCGCCCATGCCGGACGGGCTGATTACGGCCAGTACCAGGTAGAACCCGGCCAGCGCGAGACCGCCAAGTGCGGCCCGCGCCAGGTCCGGCCAGTGATTGCCCACGGCCGCGGCCAGCAGGAGTCCGGCGAGGATGACCGCGTAGGCGGCGGCGGTCAGCGGGTTCGGCAGGCGCTGCTCGGCCGCGTCGATGAACGCCAGCGGGACGGCGACCACGGTCAGCGCGCACAGCGCGGCGAGGACGAACCCGTCGTGCTCGCGTGCTTCTAGCATCAGGAAGAGCATGGCGGTCACCGCGCCCGCGACCAGCGCGGACGGGCTACTGCCGGTAACGAAACGGGCAATCACCTGACGCTGGACCCAGCCGAGTGCCAGTCCGGTCAGGGCCAGGCAGAGAACAAGGATGACGTGGCCGGACATAGGGGCAGGTTACCGGGTTTGCACCGTTCGCCATCGGGTCAATGGCGCGATTGACCCGCTCTAGCGATGGCGATTACGCGATTGAGGGCTTACCCGGAATGGATGAGCCAGAACTCCCGCCAGCGGCGGTCCCCCGCGGTTCCGTGCCCGTTTCGCCCGGTATGGGTCCACGGCTCACCGGCAGACCTCAACCCGGGTCCCGCGCCGCGGGGCTGATCCCGGGAGATCCGGGACAGCGAGCGCCCCTCCTGCCCCAGCCACACCGCCGTTAACGCGGTAACTATGTCCAGCGCGGTGATTAAGGGTGCTGTGAGCAGCCTTTTCTTCTGTGCTGGACATAATTACCGCGCTGATCACTCACCAGCCCGCAGAACGGGCCTGCACTGGACCCCGCGCACCAGCGCCCGGCGCAACGGCACCGCCCGTGAACACGCGCCCTTCCGCGCGTGTGCTGAACCTACGGGGCGGGGGGTAGCCCGGTGCGCGCGGGCATCAGGTACTTCCAGGCAGTAGCGGTGCCGCCGCCGAGCGGCGCCTTGACCTCGATGACGGCGGGGCGGCCCTCGGCCAGCGCCTTGGCAACCGCCTGCTCGAGTTCGGCAGGGCTGCCCGCCCGGTAGCCGGCCGCGCCGAAGGCCTCGGCGACCGCGACGAAATCGGGGTTGCGCAGCCGGGAGGCGACGTCACGACCGTCAAACAGGCGCTGCTGATCGAGCAGCACGTTGCCGAACGCCTCATTGTTGAACACCACGGCGACCACGCCGAGATTGAACTGGACCGCGGTAGCCAGTTCGGCGATGCCGAAGGTGAACCCCCCGTCGCCGGACACAGACACCACTGCTCGTTCTGGGAAAGCGCTTTTCACTCCCAGCGCGGTGGGATAGCCGAAGCCGAGCGTGCCCTGGTGGCCGCAGCTGATGAACTGGCGCGGGGCCTGGACCGGGAAGCCGAAGCATGACGCGTACCCCACCTGGCAGATCTCCTCGACGAACAGCCCGTCGGACGGCAGCGCGGCACGGATCGCGGCCAGGTAGTCCAGGTCGGGGCCGATATCGTGGATCTCGGCCAGTTTGCGCAGCTTGAGTTCGGCGAACTCGTCGGACCGGTCCGGACGTGGCGCCTCAGTGAACTTGAGCTCGCGGACCAGGGCAGCCACCGCCTCCCTCGCGTCGCCGACCACGGAAACTTCGGGCTGCAGCCGCACCGCCTGCTGCGGGTCGATGTCGATCAGTACCGTACGCGGTCCGGCAGGCCGGGCAGGCCAGCGATACCAGCTCAGCTCGAGCCGCGAGCCGATGCCGATCAGCACGTCGGTGGCCTGCCACCGCTCGACCCCTGCCACGCAGGTGAAACCGTACGGGTCGTGATCCGGCACGATGCCCCTGCCGTTACGGAAGCTGACCACCGGAGCCTGCAGCAGGCGCGCCAGCTCGGCGATCTCGGCGGTCGCGGCGCGCGCTCCGCCGCCGACCATGATCATGGGCTGGCTGGAGCTGGCGAGCACTTCGGCGGCGCTCGCGATCGCGGCGGGCTCGAGCGGCGGCGGCGCGACCGGGATCGGCTGGCCGGCCACGGCCGGCGCCGGGGCGCCTAGCACGTCCCAGGGCACCTCAAGCGCGACCGGGCGGGGACGGCCCTGCCTGGCGTGATAAAACGCCCGTGCGGTCAGCTCGGCGGCCTCGCTGGGGTGGGAGACGATATCCGCCCACTTGGTCAGCGACCGGATCGTGGACAGCTGATCGGGCAGTTCGTGCAAGTGGCCGAGGCCGCGGCCGATGAACCGGGACGGAATCTCGCCGGTCAGGCACAGCACGGGCGCGCTCGCGCCGTACGCGGTGATCAGCGCCGCGGTCGAGTTCAGGAAGCCGGGGCCCGGCACCACGCTGTACACCCCGGTTTTTCCGGTCGCCTGCGCGTAGCCGAATGCCATGTACGCCGCCGCCTGCTCATGCCTGCAGCCGATCACCTTGATATTCGCCCTGGCCAGCGCGTCGAACAGCGGGTATGTCTGGACTCCGGGCAGGCCGAACACCGTATCCACACCGTGGTTGATCAAAGTCTGGACGATGACGTCCGCGGTGGTCACGGTCACATGGCTCCTTCGACGGCCGTCACTTTCTCGCTCCTTGTGACCTTATTGTGCTCGATTGCACCAAGCGAGCGGGAAAGCTCCACGCAGCCGAAACCGATCGCGAGCACGGCGATGATCTGGATGACGAGCCACGGGCCGGTACGCAACGTCTCGCCGAAGATCGTCACTCCGTAGGAGACGCTGATCAGCGCGTCACCGAGAGTGAGCGCCGGCTGGGTGGCGATCAGCGAGCCCGCTTGCAGGCTGTTCTGCAGGATGAACAGCGAGCCGACGCCGGCCAGCGCGGTGCCGTACAGCTGCCAGCAGCCGAAGAACTGCCCGACGCCCTGGTCAAGCGCGGCCATCGCGTTCTTCATCAGCGCGGCGGTGAGGGCGTAACCGCAGGCGGCAGCCAGGCCGAGCGCGGCGGCGCGGCCGTTTCCCGTGGCGCGGACGCCGATGACGAGCAGCACGACCTCGAAGATGGCGGTGAAGATCAGCGCCCTGATCCACAGCGAGTTGCTGGCCGTGTCCGCGGCGCCGGACGGGGCCGCGGCGGCCAGGCCGATGCCGAGGCTGACCGTGACCAGACCGACTGCCCACCAGGTCAGCTTGGGCAGCTTCCGGCCGGCCATCCGGCTCGCCACGAGCAGGGTGAACGGCAACTCGATGATGAAGATCGGCTGCACGAGGGCGACGGGACCGGTCGCTAGCGCCACGGCCTGGCACAAGGCGGCACCGATCGTCATCACGATGCCCGCCAGCCACACCTTGTGCCGGACCAGGTAACTGAGCAGCGAAAGATGCAGCGCCTTGTCCGCTGGCGCGGTAGCGGCGGCACGACGCTGCAGCACGGAGGCCATCCCGTTGAACACGGCCGTAAGCAGCGCGAAAACTACCGAAACCACTAGGGAATATTACCGTGACTGAAAACGGCGCAAACGCAAACTGTTGCTCACAACGAAGAGCGAGCTGAACGCCATCGCCGCGGCGGCCACCATCGGGTTCAGCAGACCCGCTATGGCAAGCGGTATGGCGATGGCGTTGTAGGCGAACGCCCAGAACAAGTTTCCCTTTATCGTGGCGAGCACTTTTCCGGCCAGCTGGATAGCTTCCGCGATCTTGCGCAGATCCCCGCTAATGACCGTAAGATCACTCGCCGTTTTGGCGGCATCGGTTCCGGTTCCCATGGCGATGCCCAGATCGGCCTGCGCCAGCGCCGCCGCGTCATTCACCCCGTCGCCCGCCATCGCGACGCCGCTGCCCTGCTCCTGGAGCTGCTTGATCACGTCCGTCTTCTCCGACGGCAGCAGCCCGGCCCTGATCTCGTCGATATGACCAGCTTGAGCGGCTATGGCCCGGGCGGCGCGGTCGTTGTCGCCGGTCAGCATGACGGTGCGCAGGCCCATGTCGTGCAGGGTGCTCAGCGCTTCGGCCGACGTGGGCTTCAGCGTGTCGGAGACGGTGAGCATGCCGCGGACCTGTCCGTCCCAGGCGACGAAGACCGGAGTCTGGCCTGCCTGCTCGGCCAGTTCCGCGGCCCCGGCGAACTGGCCCGGCACGTGCTCCTGACGTCCCACCGACACCAGGTGCCCGTCCACGGTGCCCGACACGCCGGTACCCGGGTAGCTGACGAAATCCGTCACCGCGGCTCTCGCCGGATCGGCGGCGTCAGCGATCGCCCTGGCGATCGGGTGCTCGGATAGATGCTCAACGGCCGCCGCCAGCCGCAGGATCCTGGCTTGGGTTTCGCCTTCGGCGGCGGTCACGCCGATCAGGCTCATCCGGCCCGTGGTGAGGGTGCCGGTCTTGTCCAGCACCACGGTGTCGATGACACCCGCCGATTCCAGCGCCCGCGGTCCGCTGACCAGGATGCCCAGTTGCGCGGCGCGCCCGGTGCCGACCAGGATCGCCGTGGGCGTGGCCAGCCCCATCGCGCACGGGCAGGCGATGATCAGCACGGAGACCGCCACCTGCAGCGCGTGGGCGAGCGGAGTGCCCGCGGCCAGCCAGCCGGCCAGCGTCGCGACGGCGATCGCGATCACCACCGGGACGAAGACGGCGCAGACGCGGTCGGCGAGCCGCTGTGCGCGTGCCTTGCCTGCCTGCGCCTGCGTGACCAGCCTGGAGATGTGGGCGAGCTGGGTGTCCTTGCCGACCCTGGTGGCGGTTACCGTCAGGAAGCCGGTCACGTTCACGCAGCCGCCGGTCACCGGGTCCCCTGGTGTCACGTCCACGGGCACCGGCTCGCCGGTCAGCATCGAGGTGTCGACGCTCGACCGGCCCTGCGTCACCACACCGTCGGTCGCGATCTTCTCCCCCGGCCGGACGGCGAAAAGGTCATCGGCCCTGAGCTGGACAACCGGGACTCGCCGCTCGCGGCCGCCGGTGATGATCGCGACGTCGGTGGCCTTGAGTTCCAGTAGCGCGCGCAACGCCGCACCCGACTGCCGCCGCGCCCGCGTCTCCAGGTACCGGCCGAGCAGGATCAGCGCGGTCACGCCGGCGCCGACCTCCAGGTAGGTGTCACCGCTGCCGCTGATGACGGCCGCGACCGACACCAGGTACGAGGCGGTCACCCCGAGGCTGACCAGGGTGTCCATCGTGGCGGCGGCGTGCCTGGCGTTCTGCGCGGCGGCACGGTGGAACGGCCAGGCCGCCCACGTCACCACCGGGGCGGCCAGGGCCAGCGAGACCCACTGCCAGCCGGGGAAGCGGAGCGCGGGCGCCATGGCCAGCAGCGAGACCGGCACCGCCAGCACGATGGCCGTCAGCAGCCGCCACGGCACAGGCTCGCTGTGCCGCTCTACGCGCTGAGCCCCGGGCTCGCGTTCCCGCTCGGTCGCCGTGTACCCGGCGGCCCCGACCGCATCGATGAGGTCACGCACCGTGACCGTATCCTGGATGCTGGCCGTGGCGGTCTCCGTGGCGAGGTTGACCGTGGCGGTGACGCCGTCGATCGCGTTCAGCCGCTTCTCCACGCGCGCCACACACGACGCGCAGGTCATCCCCTTGACCGCCAGTTCCACCGTCACCCCCTCAGCATACCCCATAGGGGTATCAGGTCCTATGGCGAGCCTCCCCGTAACGAGGCGCCTGTGGCGCCACAACCCCCTCGCCATAAGGAGGCCCGCGGCGCGCGAGCCCCCTCCTGAGGGGGCCTGAGTGCCGCGAGCCCCCTTAAGGGTGGGACGATCGTGATCATGGACGAGGGGCCGACGCGCTGGATAAAAGTGCTGGATCAGAGCCGGTGCATCGGCTGCCATGCCTGCACGACGGCCTGCAAGAGCGAGAACGAGGTGCCGCTCGGTGTTACCAGGACCTTCGTCAAGTCCGTCGACGTCGGGATATTTCCGGTGGCACGGCGGGCGTTCCAGGTAACCAGGTGCAACCAGTGCGCGGACGCGCCCTGCGTGGCCGCCTGCCCGACCCAGGCCATGTACCGGCGACCAGACGGGATCGTGGACTTCGACAAGCAGATCTGCGTCGGCTGCAAGGCCTGCATCGCGGCCTGCCCCTACGACGCGATCTTCATCAACCCGGAAGACAACTCGGCCGAGAAGTGCAACCTGTGCGCGCACCGGCTGGAGATCGGCCTGGAGCCCGCCTGCGTCACGGTCT
>DASXDG010000436.1:0-7600 GCA_036490795.1 Streptosporangiaceae bacterium | reverse complement strand
GTCCGCCAGCGTGTCGGCGTGGGCGCCGTTCCGGCACCGCATGTTCGCGGCGATGTGGACCGCTCAGTTCGTCAGCAATATCGGCAGCTGGATGCAGACCGTCGGCGCCCAGTGGCTGATGCTGTCCCTCACCGGATCGGCCGTCTACGTCGCGCTGGTGCAGACGGCCAGCAGCTTGCCGGTCATGCTGTTCGCCGTGCTCGCCGGCGCGATCGGCGACCTGATGGACCGCCGCCGGTTCCTGCTCATCGCGCAGGGCGTTATGCTGGCCGCCGCGGCCGCGCTCGGCGCGCTGGCCCTGGCCGGCCTGGTCACTCCCTGGACCTTGCTCGCGCTGATCTTCGCGCTCGGCGTCGGAACGGCGCTGACGGCACCCACCTGGCAGACGCTGCAGCCCGAACTCGTCTCACCGGCGGAGCGGCCCCAGGCCATCTCGCTGGGCTCGGTGAACCAGAACCTCGCGGGCGATCGGCCCGGCCATCGGCGGTGCCATCTTGGCGGCCATCAGCGTCGGGACGGTCTTCTTCGTGAACGCCGCGACGTTCCTCGCGGTGATGGCGGTGATAGCCGCCTGGCGCGGTACCCGGCCGGCCGCCATGCTGCCTCGCGAGCATCTCGGCGACGCGATCCGGGCAGGCGGGCGCTACGTGAGCGCCAGTCCGGCGCTGCGCGTCATCTTGCTGCGCGCCCTGCTGTTCATCTTCTTCGCCAGTTCGGTGTGGGCGCTGCTGCCGCTAACCGCCAGGTCGGAACTGCACCTCGGGTCGGGTGGCTACGGGCTCCTGCTCGGCTGCGTCGGAGTCGGGGCGGTTGCCGGTGCGCTGCTCCTGCCCAAGCTGCGCGTTCTGCTTCCGGCGGGCGGGCAGCTCACCGTGGGTTCGCTGGGACTTGGGGCCGTCGCGCTGGTACTCGCCCTCGTCCATGTCACCGTCGTGGTGGCGGTGATGCTGGTGGTCGGCGGACTGGTCTGGGTGCTCTCGCTCTCCACCCTGAACTCGCTGTACCAGCTGACCTTGCCCGGCTGGGTGAAGGCCCGCGGCATGTCCTTCTACCTGATCGTGTTCCAGGGCGGGAACGCGATCGGCAGCGCCCTGCTCGGGCTGATGGCCGAGCTGGCCGGACTGACCGCGACGCTGGTCACCGCCGCCGTCGCCCTCGGCGTCGGCCCGCTGATCGGCATGCGCTTCCCGTTCCAGCAGATCGCGCCGGAATCGCTGCTGCCCGCCGGTGACTGGCCAGCTCCCGTCGCGGTCGCTGACGGTGACCCGGGCGAGCCGGGCGGGCCGGCCGGGCCGGTCATGGTGTCCGTGCAGTACCGGCCGCTGCCCGGTCAGCACGATCAGCTGATCGCGGCGCTCAGGGACGCCAGGTTCAGCCGCCGCCGTACCGGGGCGTCCGCCTGGCGGGTCTGGCGAGATGCCGCCGATCCGGACCGCGTGGTCGAGCAGTTCATCGTCGCCTCGGTGGGAGGAGCACCTGCGCCAGCACGAGCGGACCACCCGCCGCGATGCCGATCGCCTCGCCCGGATCCGTGCCATGAGCGACCCGGATCATCCCGCCGTCGTCACGCACTGGATCACTCCGCCGCCGTGACGTTGCTACCGCCTGGCCGGCTTAGGGACGGTCAGCTTCCGCGGAATCGGGCTCCGCGGAATCGGGCTCCGCGGAATCGGGCTCCGCGGAATCGGGCTCCGCGGAATCGGGCTCCGCGGGGTTGAGGGCCAGCCATGCGGCCTTGGCCGCCTGCTGTTCTGCGGCCTTCTTCGACCGGCCTGCTCCCGATCCCAGCGCTTTCCCGCCGACTCTGGCCACGGCGGTGAAGGACTTCTGATGATCGGGACCGGTCTCGCTGACCTGGTAGTCGGGGACTCCGAGCGAGCGGGTCGCGGTCAGTTCCTGCAACGAGGTCTTCCAGTCCAGGCCGGCACCGAGGCGTGCGGCATGCTCGATCACCGGATCGAACAGGCGGTGCACCATGGCGCCCGCCTCCGCCAGGCCGCAGTCCAGGTACACCGCGCCGATCACCGCCTCCAGCGTGTCAGCCAGGATCGATGGCTTGTCGCGGCCGCCGGTTAGGTCCTCGCCGTGGCCGAGCCGCAGGTAGGCGCCCAGGTTCAGCTCGCGTGCCACGTCGGCGAGCGCGCTCATCTGCACGACGGCCGCGCGCAGCTTGGCCAGGTGCCCTTCTGACAGGTCCGGATGGTCGCGGAACAGCGTGTCGGTCACCACCAGCCCGAGCACGGAATCGCCGAGGAACTCCAGTCGTTCGTTCGTGGGCAGGTTGTCGTGCTCGTAGGCGTAGGAACGATGGGTCAGCGCGCGGTCAAGACCTTCCTCGGTCATCTGGACACCGAGCGCGTCCAGGAGCAGCCGGTCGTCGGTGCGGGTTGCCAGCGCCCTGATCCGCGCGGCGATCGCCGGTGCCGTGTCCATCTGGGCGAGGGCGGCGCGGAAGGCGGCCATCGTCTCGTCGATGTGGCTCATCGGATCTAAGCCTCCTCGGCTCCGCCGCTTTCTGTCATGATTTCTTTCAGCCGTCGCAGCGCGGCCGCCGTGGTCGGGCCCACGGTTCCTGTGGCCATCTCGAGTATCCGGGCGGTCTCCTCCACCGTGAACTCGCGGAGGTACCGCAGCTCGATGACCTGCCGCTGGCGAGGCGGCAGGCGCTTGACGGCGGCGCGGACATCGTGGCTGATCTCCGCGTGCGACAGCATGTCGTGGCCGTTCGCGGTGCCATGGCCGTTCAGCTGGTCGGCCGTCACCGCCGGGTCGGGGATCCCGCTCGCGTACAGGGTCCTGAGCCGGTCGATGGCAGCGTTCCTGGCGACGGCGAACAGATACGAGCCGGGGTTCGCGATCACGTGACCGCGCCGGCGCTTGTCCGCGACGACGAGCAGCGCGTCGTTGATCACCTCACCGGCCAGGTGCTCTGGCAGGCGGAGCGTTCCGTGGCGCAGCCGGCGCTCAAGCTCGGCGCCGCAGGCCGTGATGAGGTCCCCGATCTCCCGCTCCAGCTCCTCTGGTGAGATCACGTCGCCTTATCACCTTGCCTATTTGTCGCCAGATACCATCGTCACTCAGAATGACCCCTCCGGCGGCATCTTTTTGTTGGCCGTCCTCCGAAATAGTTCTGTGCCGCGTCTCACGGCGGCCCGGTGCCCCCCGCTAGGCACGTGAGCGGTTGACGTGATTATCTGGCAGTCATGGGACTTGATCTGAAGCGTTTGCTTGACGTGCGGCTATACCAGGCATTCGACGCCGACGAGGCGGGCAGGGTGCTGGCCGGCAGTGACGATACCGGTTCCACCCAGCTGATCGAAATCACGCCCGGCGGCGAAGTGGCCAGGCTCACGGCTTTGCCCGGCCGGTGCTCGGGACTGTACATCCCCGGTCAGCGCGTGGTGGTCGTGTCGCACGACGAGGGCGGGAACGAGCGGCAGCAGCTGTCCCTGCTCCCGCTGCCCGTGGACCGGCCCGCCGGACTTGAGGACCTGGCGCCGCTGGTCCGCGATCCCCGGTATATCCACAACCTCGCCGACATCACCGCCACGCACCTGGTCTACGTGACCAACAGGCGTAACGGAGTCGCCTTCGACCCGGTGGTCCGTGACCTCGGCAACGGGGCCGAACGCCAGCTGGAGAACCTCGGCGATTACTACTGCGCCGAGGCGGCCCTGTCGCCGGACGGACGCTGGCTGGCGCTGACGATCATGTCCGCGGTCACCGCCAACGCCACGTACCTCGCGCTGGCCGACCTGGCGGTGCCGCCGGGGGAGGAGAGCCTGACGTTCGTCACCACGCCGGACGCGCCGGCCATCAACCGCACGCCGAGCTGGACACCGGGCAGTGACGCGCTGGTCTTCACCTCGAACAGCGATCGCGAGTTCACCGGGGTGGCCCGCTATGACCTCGCGGCGAAGATCACGACCTGGCTGGTCACCGACGACGGTTTCGACCTGAGCGGGTGGTTGTCCCCGGACGGCACCGCGCTCCTGGTCGAGCGCAACGACAACGGGGCATCGGTGCTCACCGTGCACGACTCCGCTACCGGGTCAGAGAAAACCGTGCCGCTGCCGGTCACCGGCACCGTGGTCAGCATCGGCGTGGCGCCCCGCTGGGCACCTGACTCGCGCTCGGTAGCGCTGTCGATCAGCAGCGTCCAGATGCCCGGCGACGTGCTGCTGGCCGACACCGCGCGGGCCTCGGTCACCGCGTTGACCCATTCGGCGCGGGCGTACGGCGACGACGTACCGGTCCTCCCCGAGTACCATCTGGTGCCCGCGCCAGACGGCGAGCGGATACCGCTGCGGGTGTACCGGCCCGACGGCCAGGACAGTCCGCTCACCGGCAGCGCGGTGGTGATCGTGCACGGTGGCCCCGAGGCGCAGGCCAGGCAGCTGTTCAACGCGGTCGAGCAGGGCCTGGTGACGGCAGGCCACACCGTCCTGGTGCCGAATGTCCGCGGCTCCACCGGCTACGGCAAGCGCTGGTACCAGGCCGATGACGTGCGCAGGCGGCTCGACTCGGTCGCTGACATGGCCGCCCTGCACGCGTACTTGCCAGAACTAGGCGTCGACCAGGACCGGGCCGCGCTGTGGGGCGGCTCGTACGGGGGATACATGGTGCTGGCGGGCCTGGCCTTCCAGCCCAGCCTCTGGGCGGCCGGCGTGGACATCGTCGGCATCGCGTCGCTCGTCACGTTCCTCGAGAACACCTCGGCCTACCGGCGTGCGTACCGCGAGCGCGAGTACGGCACGCTCGCGCACGACAGGGACTTCCTGCACCAGGCATCGCCGCTCACCCACATCGACCAGATGACCGCACCCCTGTTCATCATCCACGGTGCCAACGACCCGCGGGTGCCGCTGACTGAGGCCGAACAGATCCACGCCGCCCTGACCAGCCGGGGTCGCGAGTGCGAACTGCTGGTGTTCGGCAACGAGGGCCACGGGCTGGCGCAGCGGGGCAACCGGGCGGATGCGATGCCGAAAGCATTCGCGTTTCTGGCTAAGCATCTGGGGAGATAACCGGTATTCTGGTTGAATGAGCCGCCGTGGAGTGGACGGGTATCGGCCGGAAGTTCTTCGCACACACCGGGAGCACGCGGGTCTGAGTTATGTCGACCTGGCAGGTCTGACCGGTATCACCCAGCACGAACTGCAGGAATACGAGGCGGCCCGGGTACCCGGCCCGGACCGCCTGGCCATCTTGGCGAAGGTATTCGGTATCAAGCCACTCGACTTCGTGGACAGGGAGGAGCTCGGCTACGGGCTGAAGGCCCTGCGCACCGAGGCCGGGATCCGGCAGGGCGAGCTGCTGCTCCGGGCCGGGCTGTCGCCGGCCCAGCTGCACTACCTGGAATCGGGACGGCGCCCGCGGCTTTCCGCTGACCTGGCCGAGCGGCTGGCCAGAGTGCTCGGTGTCTCGGTACGCGCGGTGCGGCGGGCTAACGCGTGGGATGTGGCGCGCAGCCAGGACGGCGGCCTGGCACCGCCACCAGAGGACTTCGAGGGGGAGGTCGTGCTCCCCGGCCCTGTCCTCGGCACGCCGCACGACGGTCCCGCCTTCATCGCGATGGCGTTCGAGGTCCGCCGCGAACGGGCCGGCCTGTCCGTCGAGGAACTGCGCGACCTCACCGGCATCCCGAAGGCGGAACTCGAGGCCTACGAGAGCGGCGGGCGGTCGCCGAGGCCGGACCGGCTCGCCAGGCTGGCCCGCGCCTTCGGCGTCGCGCCGCTGGACCTGCTGGACCGGGACGTGATCGGGTACGGCCTGACCTCGCTGCGCACGGCAGCCGGACTGCGCCAGCAAGACCTGGTGATCCGCGCCGACATCTCGCCGGCGACGCTGCGCAGCCTGGAGCGCGGCATCGCCAGGCGGCTGACCAGGCCGGTCGCCGAGCGCTTGGCCAAGGCGATGGGCACCACCACGGAGGCGGTCCGCGAGGCGCACGCGTGGGACGTGGCCAACGCCGCCGCGATCGCCGCGAACTCCGGCCAGGGCTTAACCATTGTTCTTTGGCCCGCGCGCACGCTCATGATCACGAAGGGTTTTGTGCGCCATAGTGCACAAAACCCTTCGTGATCATGAAACCGGGCCATTAGTTAGTCCGCATGCGGCGGACCAGTTCACGGTTTATCCGTCGTGGCCAGAACGGCCCCCCGTACACGAACCCGGTGTAGGCCTGGATCAGCGTCGCGCCGGCGCGCAGCCGTTCCCACGCGTCGTCCGGCGTATCGATCCCGCCGGCCGCGATCAGCACGAGCCGGTCCCCGGCTCGCTCGCGCAGCCGCCGGAGCACCTGTATGGAGCGGTCGCGCAGCGGCGGCCCGGACAGGCCGCCAGACCCAGCCCTGGCGACCTCGTCGGCCGGCGTCTCGAGTCCGTCCCGGGAGATCGTCGTATTGGTGGCGATGATGCCGTCCAGACCCAACTCGACCGCGAGGTCGGCGACGGCGTCGACGTCCTCGTCGGCTAGGTCGGGCGCGATTTTCACCAGCAGCGGGACCGCGCCGATTTCCCTCCTGACCGCGGTAAGAAGCGGCCGGAGCCGGTCCGCTGCCTGTAGGTCGCGCAGCCCTGGGGTATTCGGCGAGCTGACGTTGACCACCACGTAGTCGGCCACGTCGCGCACCGCGCGGGCGCTGGCCACGTAGTCGGCGATCTCGTCGGCCGCGACCTTGGTCTTGCCGATGTTCACGCCCACGATGCCCCGATGGCCCCTCACTCGCTGGGCCGCTTGCGGCGCGCCATGGTTGTTGAACCCCATCCGGTTCACGATCGCGCGGTCCGCCATCAGCCGGAACAACCTAGGCTTCGGGTTCCCCGGCTGCGCGTGCGCGGTCACCGTGCCGATCTCCACGAAGCCGAACCCGATCGCGCCGAGCACCGCCGCCCCGCGCGCATCCTTGTCGAACCCGGCCGCCAGCCCGAGCGGCCCGGGGAAGTCGAGCCCCATCGCGTGCACCCTGAGCGAGGGATCTCCCGGCCCCAGCCACCTGTTCAGCAGCGGCACCGCGCCTGGCACCCGCCCCGTTGCCATGATCGCGCGCAGCGCGATCTCATGCGCCGTTTCCGCAGGTATCCGCCGTAGCCACCGGTACATCGCCGCCTCCCCTCAGCGCCCGATTATCGCAGAACTAACCGTGGTGCTTGTCCCGCGGATGGCCCGGAGACTTTGCCTGGTCAGCCGGCGTTGGCGAGGATGGCGGCGATGAGCGAGCGGGCCGTGGCGCTTATCGGCCGGTGCCGCGGATAGCACAGCGCGATCGTCCGCGATGTCCCCGGATCGTGCGGCGACAGCCAGCTGAGCGCGGGGTCGATCGCCCTGGTGGCGGCCAGGCGGCCGATGCAGGCGTGGCCGAGCCCGGCCGCCACCAGTCGCTGCAGCGCCAGGTTGTCGTCGGTCCGGTAGACGATCTTGGGCGAGATGCCGCGCCGCTGCCAGGTCTCTTCCAACTCGACCTGGGCACCCCACCGCCGGCTCCACGCGACGAGGTCAAGCTGGTCCAGCACATCAAATCCGGGATGGTCCAAGGTGGCGATCTCGCTGTCCCGGCGGGTAAGGATCACCCAGGGATCGTCGACCACGGCGACCGCC
>DASXDG010000435.1:0-37628 GCA_036490795.1 Streptosporangiaceae bacterium | reverse complement strand
TCGCAATTCGTGTTGTCCGAAGTCTGGATCGGGCTGCGCCGGAACCTGACCATGACCATGGCCCTGATCGTCGTCGTGGCGATCAGCCTGGCCCTGCTCGGTACCGGGTTCTTGTTCGTCAAGCAGGTGGACAGGGCTCAGTCCTACTGGGAGGGCAAGGTCCAGGTCGCCGTGTTCTTCTGCGTGAAGGACAGCGGTATCACCGCCTGCCTGGCCAACGGCCCGGCCACCACCGTCCAGGAGAACGCGGTCGAGCAGCGGCTGCAGGCCCTGCCCGAGGTGCAGTCCGTCACTTACATTCCGCAGGCGGCCAACTACCAGGGGTTCAAGGACTTCTACTCTGGCGAGCCGTCCTTCGTGAACGGGATCTCCGAGTCCGAGATCCCCGACTCGCTCGCGGTGAAGCTGAAGAACCCGTCCGTCGACGCGTCGATCGCCGAGAGCGCGATCACCGGTGCGCCCGGAGTCGCGGACGTGATCAACGAAGAGACCATTCTCAACAGCTTCTACCAGCTCCTCGATAACTCGAGGAACGCGGTGGCGATCCTCGCGATAATCCTGTTGATCGCGGCAACGCTGCTGGTGGCGAACACGATCAGGTTGTCCGCGTTCAACCGGCGCCGTGAGACCTCGATCATGCGGTTGGTTGGCGCCTCGAGCTTCTATATCCAGCTGCCATTCCTCATGGAGGGCGCGATCACCGGCCTTATCGGCTGGGTGATCGCTGCCGGGCTCCTGGTTGCGGTCAAGTCGCTGCTGCTCAACACGCTGGCGCAGTACTTCAACTTCGACATCGGGCTGTCCACCGGAGACCTGATCGAGGTCATCGTGGTGTCGATGCTCGTCGGCGTCTTCTTGTGCGGCATCACCTCGTTCGTGACACTTCGCCGCTACTTGCGTATTTGATCCCACTCGATTTAGTAACGGTATGGCTGAGATTCCATACAGGCCGTAGTCCCTTATCGGTTATCCCGCGTCCCAGCAAGTGGGTAGGTAGTTGCTACGCAAGGGGCGGGAACTGCCTGCCGATTAGTCGTCGGCGGCGAGGACCGCGGCGAGCGGCCGCCCCGAGGTAAGGGTCAGCACCGCGGTGGTGGCCGCGACCGCGACCACCACGCCACCCGCCGCGGCACCGGCGGCGGCCGCTACCACCGGCACCGACAGGCCGAACGCGACACTGGCCAGCACCAGCCCGGCCCCTGCCCCCGCGACGGAACCGAGCAGTGCGGTGACCAGAGCCTCGCTGGCGAGCAGGCGGCCGAGCTGACGGCGGCCCCAGCCAGACGCCGCCAGCGCGGCTAGCTCACCGGCGCGCTCGCGCAGGTTCAGGTAGGTCACGTCCGCGATGCCCGCCGCGCTCAGCGCGATCGTCAGCAGCACGGACACCAGATCTGTGCCCCGCGTCGACCCGTTGACGAGCCCGGCCAGCTCGCTGTCCCCGATCGAGATGGCGAACGAGACATGCGCCGCGAGCAGCACGGTCAGCCCGGCAACCCCGACGGCGAGCCCGGTCGCGGCCAGCATCCTGCGCCGGATCAGCCAGCTCGGCTAAAATCGCGCCGGCCCGGCTAGTGCGACGCCACCGCGACGGTGATCAGCACCGCGATCGCGACGACGAGCACGAACCCGACCGCCACGGCGACCTTCGTGAAGACCGAGAGTTCGCGTTCCCGGTGCTGTTCGGCCTGTTCTTCTTGCTGGCGGAGCTTTGCATTCTCCCGTAGGTTGCGCGGCGTCGGCGCGAAACCCCCGGGAGGAGGGTTGGCCAGGCGCAGTTGCTGTCTCTTGCGGAACATGGGGCCGCCAAGATACGGACCCCTTGGGTTGGCCATGGCCCTCCTTCTCTAGGCCTGGCGCATATGTGCCTTGACATCAGGCACACATCGTGCGGCCAGTCAAGCACTCAATGCGCTTAACCGCCAGGCGGGATCGCGTCTAGCTCGGCCCGTGCCGACTCCGCTTCGGCGAAGGCCCCGATCTGCTGGTAGAGGTCCACGGCGCTGGACAGCGCCGCGACGGCCTCGTCCGGTCGGCCGCGCAGCCGGTGCGTGGTGCCCGCGGCGGCGAGCGCGTCGGCCTCACCGCGCGGTACATCGGTGTCGAGGTAGATGGCGTAGGCCTGCATGAAGCGGTCGAGAGCCTCGTCGTAGCGGCCGGCTTGCTGGTCGACCCTGCCGGTTCCGACCAGCGTGTTGGCCTCGCCGAGCCGGTCGCCGAGCTCGCGGTAGAGCCGCCTGGACTGCTCGTAGTGCTCCGCCGCCTCCTCCAGCATCCCGGTCTGCAGTGCCACGATGGCCAGCCCCCACAGGCCGCTGGCCTCGCCGAGGCGGTCATTGAGCTCGCGGTAGAGGGCCAGGCATTCGGTGAAGTGGCGCCTCCCGTCGCCGAACCGGCGTGCTCGCTGCGCGATGTTGCCCAGGCTCCACAGCGTGTCGGCCTGACCTAGCAGGTCGGCGCGTTCCCGGTAGATCTGCAGCACCTGATCCATCAGGCCGGCCGCCCGGCCAAGGTCTCCTGACAGGTACGCCACCGTTCCCTGCCCGTGCAGTGTCTGCGCTTGCCCGATCTGGTCCCCGCATTCGGTGAAGATGCGGTAGCCCTCCTGGAAGTACTCGTTGGCCTGCGGGAGCTCATCGAGCAGGTAGCCGATGAGGCCGAGGCCGCGCAACGTCCTGCCCTGCCCGGCGAGGTCACCGGCTTCCCGGTACAGCTGCTGGGCGTCCAGATAGAGCGCGCGGGCCCGCGTGTAGTCGGTCTGCCGCTGCAGGATCTCGGCCAGGCCCGCCATCGGGTCGGCAGCCTCCCTCCGGTCGCCCTCGGCGGAGGCCGCGCCGATCGCGGCCCGGTACAGCTCGATGGCCTGGTCAAGCCGGCCCACATCGCGCAGGTGCGGTCCGAGCAGGTCGGCGTATGCGAACACGCGCGTGCGCTCGTCGTTGCGCACAGCAAGCCTGGCGCACGCCACCATGGTCGGCAGTTCGGCGTGCAGCCAGCTTCTCGTCTGCGCCTCATCGGTGAACCGCGGTATCTCGGCGGGCGGGAACTCCACCGGGCGACGGCCGTGGCGGCCGGGAGTTACGACGAGCCGCTCACAGTCGTAGGCAGCTGCCAGGTAGTAGTCCTCGAGCCAGTCGATCGCCTGGCCGCGGTCGGCCGGCGTTTCGCTGGCCTCGGCGAGTTCGCGGGCGAACATCCGCACCAGGTCGTGGAAGCGGTACCGGCCCGCCGCTGGCTGGTCGAGCAGGTTCCGTTCGAAGAAGGTCTCCATGCCGCGTTCGGCCGCGGTGAGCGGCAGATCGGTGAGCGCCGCCGCCGCGTAAGAGGTGATCTCGTCGCCTGGATGCAGCGCGAGCGTGCGGAATAGCAGTTTGAGCGCGGGCGCGAGCTCACGGTAGGACAGGTCGAACGCGGTCCGGACCGCCAGGTCGTCGGTGCCGATGACCTGCAGCCGGTCGCTGGTCTGGGTGAGATCGGCTTCGAGTTCGGCCAGCGTCCATCCCTGGTGACCGCGCAACTGCGCCGCGACCAGCCGGATCGCCAGCGGCAGCAGCCCGCACAGCGCCACGATCCGTTCCACTGCCGGGACATCGGAATCCTCGATGCGCCCGGGCCCGGCCAGGCGACGGAAAAGCGCGACGGCGTCCGGCAGGGCGAACATGTCCAACATTATCACCTGCGTTCCGTGTAGACCGGTCAGCCGCCGTCGGCTGGTCACGAGCACCGGGCAGGACGACGTGCCGGGCAGCAGCGGACTCGCCTGGCTGGTTTCCGCGACGTTATCCAGGACGAGCACGAGATGCTTGTCGCCGACGCGGCTGCGCCAGAGCTGCTCCCGCTGTTCCTGCGATCTCGGTATCTGCTCGGCGGGCACGCCCACCTCCCTGAGCAGCATTTCAAGCGCTTCCGCCGGGCGGACCGGTTGCCGGCCCACGGCGTAGCCGTGCAGATCCAGGAAGAGCTGCCCGTCCCGGTACCCGGCGGCCATTTCCCTGGCCGCGCGGACGGCGAGCGCGGTCTTGCCGACGCCCGCCATGCCGGCGATCACCTGCACGCTGGCCCCCGCGCTGGCCCCGGCGCGGGCCCCCGCGCTGGCGCTGAGCGAGGCACGGAGCACCTCCAGCTCGCGGTCGCGGTCGGTGAACCCGAGTACCGGCGGCGGCAGCCTGGTCTCGACGGCCGCTACCGCCTGAGCGGCGGAGGCAGCCACGCCTCCGGTCACCGTCAGGTCCGTGGCGTCGAGCGGCAGCCCGAGCAGGTCGACGAGGTCCATCAGCTCCGCGGCGGACAGCATCTCGTACCAGCGGTCGACCCGGCGCGCGACCAGGGTGCGATCCGATCTCCTGTACCTGGACACAACGCCCACGATGATGTCGTCGTCGAAAACGACGCTGCCGGACATTCCCTCCCACGGCGACTGCTCCGCGTCGATCTGGCCGGCCGGGAGCTGCCGCTGGTCCACGGTGATCTCCAGCGTTCCCTCCCGGCGGTTCGACAGCGTCTGGACCGCGGTGCGGATATGCGCGGAGTCGCGGTACCGCGACATCGGGCGGGTCTGGTCCGCGCGCAGCTTGTGCAGCGGGAACCCCATCGCCGACAGGGTCACCGTCACATCCTCGTCGGGCACGCGGCCGAACCGCGTCGGCAGCAGCACCCGGTGCTCATCGGCGGGCACCGGCACGACCGCGAGGTCGATCGCCGCGAATGTGCGAGCCTGCCCGCATAGGCAGGTCCGCTCGCCGGGCCGGTCCGCGTCAAACCTGACCTGGATCTCCGTCGCGGCCTGGACCACATGCGCGGCGGTCAGGACATAGCGCGTCGATATCTGGTAGCCGGATCCGCGAAAAGAACGGCCGTCTTCCCTTCGCACTATTACCTCGGCAACCCGGGCAGGGCTAAGGCTGCTCCCCATCGGACCCCCCTATGCGGACAGCGTCAAAAGGCCGGGCTATCGTTCTCCGTCTACCTCTTGACCGGAAACGTAAGGCGCGTCAGCGGAGTCCGCCAGCCGCGGATTAAGCCGCAGCCTGACCTTGGTGGTGGACCCGCTGCCGACGCTTCCGTCCGCTCCGACTTCCACGACCCAGAACCGGACCTTCGCGCCCGCCTGTACATCGGAATCCACGCGCAGGGCCAGTTCGAGGTCAATGGGCCCGAGCTCTAGCCGCAGGGCCTGCCCCTTCGCGGCCGCCGTTGCGTCGTCGAGTTCATGCCGCAGATCTTTTATCAGCCGGGCCAGCTCAATCATGGCGATAAGGCCCGGAACGCGCGCAGCAATTCACGTCCCGATTTTAGCCCGAAGATGCCCCGATTTTTGGTGAGGAATTATTCCGATTCAACTCATGTCCGCGAGGTCCAGGGCGAGGTCCAGGGCGGGGGAGGAGTGGGTGAGCGCGCCCACCGACAGGTAGTGCACGCCGGTCAGCGCGACCTCCCGCGCGAAGGAGAGCCTAAGGCCGCCGCTGGCCTCCAGTCGCGCGTCCGGGTACGCGCGGGCCAGTCCGACGGCGGCGCGCATGTCCTGCACGCTCATGTTGTCGAGCAGGATGAGCCCGGCGCCGGCCGCGAGCGCCTCGCTGACCTGGTCAAGCGTGTCGCACTCGACCTCGATCGTGATCCCGGGGGCCTTGGCGAGTACCGCCTGGAACGCCGCCGTTACCGAACCGGCCGCCGCGACGTGGTTGTCCTTGATCAGCGCCGCGTCGCCCAGCCCCATCCGGTGATTGACCCCGCCGCCGCAACGCACCGCGTACTTCTCCAGCACCCGTAGCCCGGGCAGCGTCTTGCGGGTGTCCCTGATCGCCGCGCCGGTGCCCGCCACCGCGTCCACCCACGCGCGGGTGGCGGTGGCGATGCCGGACAGGTGGGTGAGAACGTTCAGCAGCGTGCGTTCGGCGCCGAGCAGTTCGCGCAGCGGCCCCTTGATCGTTGCCACCACGTCGCCCGGCGACACAACAGAACCATCCGCACGGGCAACGGACAGCGAACCAGCCCCGGCGATCTCCACCACGGCGGCGGCCACGGGCAGCCCGGCCACCACGCCGCCGGCGCGCGCCACGACATTGGCGACGCCGGCAGCGCCGGCCGGCACGATCGTCTGCGACGTGATGTCCGGTCCGTACTTAAGATCCTCCGCCAGCGCGGCACGCACCACACGTCCCACCTCTACCGGGTCGAGCATCACGCCGCCTCCTTCCATCGGTGACAGCCGAGGCTGTCCGGCCGTTCGATCGCCGCGGACGCCACCAGCAGCGAAACTGTGTGCAGGCTGGTCGCCTCGACCGTGCCGAGGTCCAGCACGTCCGAGCCGGGCACCTGGTCGAGCAGCCCGAGCAGCGTCGCGAGCCCGTCCTTGTCCCGTGCGACTCCCGCGTACCGGGACATGGCCGCCGCCATCGCGGCCCGCGCCGAGGGCGCCACACCAGTCACGATCTCCACTCCCGCCGCTGACCCAGCCGACTCAATTGCGCGATTGACTCGCTCCAGCGAAGTCAATCGCGCAATTGAGTCAAGGTGGGGCGGTGGTGAGTCAAGGTGGGGCGGCGGGCCGGACGGGGACAGGGCCGCGAGGGCGCCGCAGCGGCGGGCGGTGACGATGGCTTCGGTGAGGGAGTTACTGGCCAGGCGGTTAGCGCCGTGCACGCCGGTGCGGGCGACTTCGCCGACCGCGTACAGGCCGGGCACGCTGGTCCGGCCGGCCATGTCCGCGACGATGCCGCCGCAGGCGTAGTGGGCGCCGGGCGCCACCGGGATCAGGTCGGTGACCGGGTCGATGCCGCGGGCGCGGCAGGCCGCGGTGACCGTGGGGAACGACGTCTCGAGCACATCGCGCCCGGCGGCGGTCGCGTCCAGGTACAGGTGGTCCACGCCGGACGACACCATCACCGCGTGCATGGCCGCGGCGACCACGTCCCGCGGCTCCAGGTCGCGCCCGTCGAGCACCGGACGGCCGGTCGCGTCCGTTACCCGCGCCCCCGCGCCGCGCAGCGCCTCGGTAATGAGAGGGCGCTGGCCACCCGCCTCGTCCGACCACAGCACGGTGGGGTGGAACTGCATGAACTCCACGTCCCGCACCGCCGCGCCGGCCCGGACCGCCAGCGCCAGCCCGTCGCCGGTGACACCGGACGGGTTCGTCGTGGTGGCGTACGCCTGCCCGTAACCTCCGGTCGCGAGCACGACCGCACCGGCCCGCACCATACCCACATCCAGCGGGCCCACGTCCAGCGGGCCCACATCCAGCGGGTCCGGACCAAGCCCGGCCAGCAGTCCGCCGGGCACCAGGTCCAGCGCCACCGCGTGCTCAAGCACCGTGACATCAGCGGCGAGCACGGCCGAAGACAGCACCCGGTGCACCTCAGCGCCGACGGCGTCACCGCCGGCGTGCACGATCCGCCGTCTGCTGTGCCCGCCCTCCAGGTGCCCGTATCCCATCTCCGCGCCGAGCGATGACAGCCACGAGATCACCGAAGGCGCCGATGACACCAGCTCGGCCACGGCGCAGGGATCACACAGCCCGGCCCCAGCGGTCATGGTGTCCGCGGCGTGCAGCTCGAACGAGTCGGAACGGTCGAGAACCGCCGCCATGCCGCCTTGCGCCAGCGGCGTCGATCCGCCGCCGAGCGTCTGCTTGGTCAGCAGCAGCACCCGCCGGCCGCGCTCCGCAGCGGTCAGTGCGGCAGTCAGGCCCGCGGCGCCCGACCCCACCACAACCACCTCCGCGTCGCGCGACCAGCAGGTCTGCGCCCCGGCGACGTGGGCAAATCGCCGGAAGTTCATAGCGAGATCATCCCCTCGACTGCCCGCCGCGCCCGCGCGGCTACCGATGGCGGGACCACAACCTCGCCGGTCATGTCACGCAGGCACCGGGCCAGCTTCTCCAGCGTGATCATCTTCATGTAGCGGCAGACCGCGTGCTCGTTCGCCGCTTCCCAGCGCACCGCCGGGTTGGCCTGCCGAAGCTGGTGCAGCATGCCGGTCTCGGTCGCGACGAGAACCGTGCCCGAGGAGAGCGTCCGCGCCGCCGTGAGCATCCCGCCGGTGGACAGCACCCGCGCCTTGGGCAGGTCTCCGGTTCCCGCCTGCCACAGCGCCGAGGTCGCGCACCCGCACTCGGGATGGATGAACAGCTCGTCTGTCATAACAGCACTTGCTCTGCGGCGCAGGTCAGCGGGACTGATCCCGGCGTGGACGTGACACTCGCCCATCCACACGTGAATGTTGTCCCGGCCGGTCTCGCGGCGGACATGCGCGCCGAGGAACTGGTCGGGGAGGAAGAGGACGTCGCGTTCGGCGGGGATGGAACCGACGATGTCCACCGCGTTCGCCGACGTGCAGCAGATGTCGGATTCGGCCTTGACCTCGGCGGAGGTGTTCACGTACGCGACGACGACCGCCCCGGGGTGCAGCGCCTTCCAGTCGCGGAGCTGCTCCGCCGTGATCGAGTCGGCCAGGGAGCAGCCAGCTTCGCGGTCTGGTATCAGCACTGTTCGTTCTGGACAAAGGATCTTCGCGGTTTCGGCCATGAAGTAGACGCCGGCCAGCACGATCACCCGAGCGGAACTGGCGGCGGCGAGCCGGGCCAGCGCCAGCGAGTCGCCGACGTGGTCGGCGATGTCCTGGATCTCGGGGGACTGGTAGTTGTGCGCCAGGATCACCGCGTCACGATCGGCCGCCAGCCCTCTGATCTCTTCCACCAGTTTTCGACTCATAGGCGAAAACTATAACATGCGACCGTGGACGAGCAACTTTTCGCTCACGAAGTGCTCGCGGTCGTGCTGCGGGTGCGGGGCGGACGGATGGAATGCCTGCTGTGGCAGCGGGCCAAGGAGCCGTTCGACGGGCTGTGGTCACTGCCGCGCGGGCCGCTGGGCGCGGGGGAGCGGCTGGGCACCTCGGCGAGCCGGCACCTGGCGACCAAGGTCGACATCACCACGATCGCGCACATGGAGCAGCTGGAGACCCGCAGCGACCCGGACCGGGACCCGCGCGAGCGGGTACTGGCGACCGCCTACCTGGCGCTGGTCGCGACCGACGTGAACCCGCGGGTGCCATCGGACACCGCGTGGTTTCCGGTGGACGAACTGCCGGGAACGGCCTTCGACCACGGGTCGATCATCGGGTCGGCGCGGGAGCGGCTGCGCGCCAAGCTGTCCTACACGAACATCGGGTTCGCGCTGGCACCCGCCGCGTTCACGATCGCGCAACTGCGCGACATCTACGCCGCCTCGCTGGGCCACCCGGTGTCGGCGACGAACCTGCAGCGGATCCTGACCAGGCGGGGGGTCATCCGGGTCACGGCGGGAACGGCGCGGCCGGCGGCGGCGGGCGGCCGGCCCGCGGCGCTCTACGAGTTCGTGTCCAAGTCGCTGGTGGTGACCAACCCGTTCGCGGCGTTCCGCCCGCCAGGGTCAAGCCGTACGGGTACCGACTAGGAGCGCGTTGCGCAGGTCGGGGAGGATGACCTCGGCGCTGGCCAGCCGGGGGTTGGCGAAGAAGAACTCGCGTTTGGGATCGTTCGTCCTGAATTGCGAGTCGTCCGGCAGCAGCTGAGCCGGCGTGACGTCGTCCATCACCAAGCGGCCGCCGATCGTGAGCAGGTCGACCAGGGTCTGCCTGTCGCCTTTGCAGTCGCTGAACAGCAGGTCATAAGGCCCGCCAAGGGAGACCGTGTCGAGCGCGTCGCCGGTGACGACGGTGACCCGCAGGTCGTCGGCGAACAGCTCACGGGCCGCGGCGGCGCGTTCCTCGTCGATCTCGGCGGTGACCAGCGTGCACTCGGCGGGCATGGCGCTGGCCATCCACGCGGTGCCGACGCCGGTACCTGTGCCTAGTTCGCCGATCCGCCAGCACCCGGCCGCGAGCATGGCCAGGAACCTGCCCGTGTCGGGCAGGCACGCCGCCCCTGTGCCTGTGCTCTCGGCCGTGGTCAGCGGGAAGCCGACACGCCGGGCGGCGGCGTAAGCCTGCTGGACAAGCGGTGGGAGAGCGTCCATGTTCTCAATCCTGCCGGTGAGTTCTGGCGGCGTCTATCGTTACACCGCCATGACAGCATTCACTACGTTCCTGTGGTTCGACTCCCAGGCAGAAGAAGCCGCGCAATTCTACACCTCGATTTTCGAGGACTCTTCGATCGACGCGGTGCACCGGTACACCGCCGCGGGCCCTGGTCCGCAGGGCCAGGTCATGCTCGTGGAGTTCACCGTCAACGGGCAGCCGTTCGCCGCGCTCAACGGCGGCCCTGAATATAAATTCAACCCGTCGGTCTCGTTCGTGATCCAGTGCGCGGACCAGGCCGAGGTCGACCACTACTGGGACTCGCTGCTCGCGGGCGGCGGCGTGCCGAACGTCTGCGGCTGGCTCAACGACAAGTTCGGCCTGTCCTGGCAGGTGGTGCCCACCCGGTTCTTCGAGATGATGCGCGATCCGGCCAGGGCCGCGGCGGTCACCCAGGCGATGCTCGCCATGACCAAGTTCGACATCGCCGCCCTGGAGCAGGCTTACCGCAGCTTATTCCTGGCCCGGACCCTGGGACGCGCGTCCAGCAGCTCGGCGCAGGACGCGCACCAGGCCGGGGCCTGGCGGACCGCGCGTTCGGCTTCCCTGAGCGTGGCGTAGAACCGCGGCCCGGTGCCATGGTCCACGCACTCGACGGCGTACCGCAGCGCCTTGCCGTCCGGCCCCGTTTCCGGCGCGATCGCGCCGCGCGGGGCGTCGGGCGCCTTCGTGTCGAGCAGCCGGAGCCGGCTGCCGGTGAGCCGGTGCACGTACTCGCCGGTGAGGTAGCTGCGCTGGTCGCGCGCCCTGGCGATCGCCGTTCGGTCGTGTGGCACCGCCGCCTGCGCGGCCTTGACCAGGGCCTGCTCCTTGGCGATCTCGCGCTTGCGTTCCCTGGCCCGGTCGGTGTTGGCCAGCCGGGTGGCGCGTGCCTGCTTCGCTACGCCGGTCATGAGTTCCTCCTCGCCTTGCTGCGGGTGGCCGGGGTCCTTGCCTGGTCGCCGCGGCAGTCCTCGCACCACTTGTGTGACCACTTGGCCTCCCTGCGCGCCTGCGGCGCGGTGGCGAAGTGGGCAGGCGGGCTGTCGTGGGTCACGCAGACCGCGGCGTACTCGAGCACCACGTCGTGGTCGTTTGTTACTGGTGCGACCCGTTTATCCGGCGCGTCCGGCGCGGTCAGGTCGAGTGCCCAGATGACCGCGCCGGTATCGCGACGACGATGCTCGAGCATCTTGTACTGGCGCGGCTTGGCCTTCGCCTTGGCCTGCCGGGCCTCTGGCACCAGGGCCGCGAGGTCGACGTCTTGAGGCTCGGCCTCAGGCTGGCCCCGTTTGTCGCGGCCCCGCGTGGCGAGCCCGAGGGCCTTGTTGCGCGCGGCGGAGTCCTTGCGCCGCGCCTTCGCGGTGCTGATTCCGCCGGATTTGGTGTAATCGGCCATAAAGCGGTCGCCCCCCGTGGCGTAATCTGGCCGTCCCGCTGGCGGGCATACCCGGCCCGCCCCCCTGCTAAGCCGCCCGCCCCCCTTGCTAAGCCGCCCGCCCCCCCTGCTAATGGCAAGCTCGGCCCCGCCCCGGTATTTGCACCGATTTGTCCCGCCGCCGCGCGGGCGCGGGAGCCGCGCGGGCGCGGGCCCCGCGGGCGCCCTGGGTCGAGGGTCCGTGCCCGGCCGGCCGAGCGGTCGCTCAGCGGTCGTTGAAGTCGGGCTTGCGCTTTTCGGCGAAGGCGCGGGGGCCTTCCTTGGCGTCCTCGCTGGCGAATACCGCCATGCCGATCGGCGTCTCGATCTTGAACGCCTCGTTCTCCGGCAGGCCCTCGGTCTCGCGGATCGTGCGCAGGATCGCGCGCACCGCGACCGGGCCGTTCGCCGCGATCATGCCCGCGATCTCGAGCGCGGTCTCCAGGGCGGCACCGTCCGGCACCACCCGCCCGACGAGGCCGAACGACAAGGCTTCCGAAGCCGTGATGTGCCGTCCGGTCAGCAGCAGCTCGCACGCCACCGTGTACGGGATCTGCCGGGGCAACCGGACGGCCGAACCGCCCATCGGGAACAGTCCCCACCGCGGCTCCGATACGCCGAACTTCGCGCTCGCGCCGGCCACCCGGATGTCGCACGCCTGCAAAATCTCGGTCCCGCCCGCGATCGCGTAACCCTCGACGGCCGCGATCAGCGGCTTAGTCAGCCGCCGCCCCTTGAGCAGCGGCTCGATCACCGACAGGTCCAGGCCCGCCTGGTCGCCTGGATGGCTCGCGCTCATCGCCTTCAGGTCGGCGCCCGCGCAGAAGGTCGCGCCCGCCCCGGTCAGGATGCACGCCCGGATCGAGGAGTCGGCGTCCACCCGATCCCACGCCTCGCGCATGATCGCCATCATCGGCCCGCTCAGCGCATTGCGCGCTTCCGGCCGGTTCATCGTCACGATCAGGACGTGGTCACGCTGTTCTATCAGCGCATCGGCCATGTTTCCCTCCCGGCAGGTCTTGCCCCAGAACAGTAACACGTTCTAGTTTCGTCCCATGGCACTGAATATGGCCGACATCTTCGAGCACGCGGCAGACGCCTTCCCCGAGCGGATCGCGGTGATCTGCGGTGATCGGCAGGTCACCTACAGCGAACTCGAGGACGAGGCCAACCGGCTCGCCCACCACCTGGCCGGTCACGGCGTCGGGCCGGGCAGCCATGTCGGCTTCTACGCGCACAACTCGGTCTCGGTGGTGGCCACCCTGCTCGCCGCCTGCAAGCTGCGCGCCGCCGCCATCAACATCAACTACCGATATGGACAGAACGAACTGGCGTATCACCTCAGGGATGCTGATCTGGCCGCGATTGTCTACGACCGGGAACTGGCTCCGGTTGTGGATGCGGTGGTGCCCGCAGAGCTACCGCGCGTGTCGATCGGCGGTGACTACGACGAGGTCGTGGCGGCTGCGGCAGGAGAGCGCGACTTCGGCCCGCGCAGCGCGGACGACATCTACATCATCTACACCGGCGGCACCACCGGCCATCCCAAGGGCGTGATGTGGCGGCACGAGGACATCTGGCGCACGCTCGGCGGCGGCATCGACTTCGTGACCGGGGAGCGGCTCGAGGATGAGTGGTCGCAGCCGCGGAAGGGCGCCGAGGGCACCCCGCTGGTCCGGATGGCGCCCGCGCCGCTGATCCATGGCGCCGCGATGGTCGCGACGCTCGCCGCCCTGTTCACCGGGGACACGTGCGTGCTGATGCCGAAATTCGATCCGGACGCGATCTGGGACGCGGTCCAGCGGCACAAGGTCAACGTGCTCTCGATCATCGGCGACGCGATGGCCAGGCCGTTGCTCGACGCCCTGGCGGCGGGCAACTACGACACGTCGTCGCTTTATTCGTTCAACTCGACGGCCGCGCTGCTCTCGCCCGCGGTCAAGGAAGCGTGCGCGAAGGCCCTGCCCAGCACGTATATCAGTGAGGCGATCGGGTCCACGGAGACCGGCTTCACCGGGATCGCCTTCCGCACCGGCGAGGAGGAGCACCGGGGCGGGCCGACGGTCAACATCGGCCCGGACGTCATCGTGATCGACGACGACGGGCGCCCGGTGAACACCGTCGGCACAGTCGGCCGGATCGCCAGGGGCGGGCACGTCCCCGTCGGGTATTACAAGGACCCGGAGAAGACCGCCACGATGCTGCTCGAGATCGACGGGCAGCGGTACGCGGTTCCCGGCGACTGGGCCAGGCTCGCGGAGGACGGTACGTTCACCCTGCTCGGGCGCGGCAACACGTGCGTGAACACCGGCGGGGAGAAGGTGTACCCGGAGGAGGTCGAGGGCGCGCTCAAGTCCCACCCGGATGTCTATGACGCACTGGTCGTCGGCGTGCCAGATGACAGGCTCGGGCAGCGGGTCGGCGCGCTGGTCCAGGTACGGCCGGGCGCCACCGCGGACCTGCCCGCGCTTGAGGCGCACGTCCGCACGCAGATCGCCGGCTACAAGGTGCCGCGCAGCGTGTGGCTGGTGGACAGCATCGGCAGGACCGTGTCGGGCAAAGCCGACTACGGCTGGGCCCGCGAGTACACCACCGCGCACGAGCCGTCGTGATGCGCACCTCGCTCTGCGACCTGCTCGGCATAGAGCATCCGATCCTCGGTTTCACCCCGTCCGAGCACGTGGCGGCCGCGATCAGCAGGGCCGGCGGGTTCGGCGTGCTCGGCTGCGTCAGGTTCAACGACCCCGCCGAGCTCGACGCGGCGCTGTCCTGGATGGACAAGAACACCGACGGCCGGCCCTACGGCATCGACGTGGTCATGCCCGCCAAGATCCCGACCGAGGGAACGGTCACCGACCTAGACGCGCTGATCCCCGATGGTCACAAGGAATTCGTCGCGCGGACGCTGACCCGGCTCGGCGTCCCGCCGCTCGATTCTGCCGACGACGAGGCCGGCGTGCTTGGCTGGCTGCACTCGGTGGCCCGCCAGCACGTGGAGGTGGCGCTGGCTCATCCGGCCCGGCTGATCGCGAACGCCCTCGGGCCGCCGCCCGCGGACGTGATCGCCGCCGCCCACGAGAAGGGCATGCTGGTCGCGGCGCTGGCCGGCAAGGCCGCGCACGCCCGCGCGCAGGTTGACACCGGTGTGGACATCGTCGTCGCGCAGGGCCACGAGGCCGGCGGGCACACCGGCGAGATCGGCACGATGGTGCTGGTGCCCGAGGTCGTCGACGCTGTCGGCCCTTCCGTCCCCGTTCTCGCCGCCGGCGGCATCGGGTCAGGCCGTCAGCTCGCCGCCGCCCTGGCCCTCGGCGCCGTCGGGGTCTGGATGGGTTCCGCGTGGCTGATCACGCAGGAGAACGTTATGACGTCGTCGGCGCCCGCGCTGCGCGACGCGCTGCTGGCCGCCACGTCCTCGGACACGGTGCGGTCCCGCATCTACAGCGGCAAGCCCGCCAGGCTGCTGAAGAACAAGTGGACGCAGGCCTGGGCCGAGCCCGGAGCGCCCGAGCCGCTGCCCATGCCGCTGCAGAACATCCTGGTAGGCGACGCGCACCGGCGGCTGATGAATGCCGGTGACCCCGACGTCGTCCCGATGCCGGTCGGCCAGATCGTCGGCCGGATGAACGAGGTCCGGCCGGTCGCGGCCGTGATCGACGATCTGGTCCGCGAGGCCGACCAGACCCTTGCTCACATGGGTCAATTGCGTGATTGACTTCGCTAGAGCGTGTCGATCGCGCAATTGACTTCGTCAAGTAACTAGGGATCCCATGAGAATCGCCGTCACCGTCGGGTACTGGAGCGCCGGGCCGCCGCCGAACGCCGCCGAGGTGTTCGCGGCCGCGGAGCGGCTGGAGTTCGACCAGGTGTGGTCGGCGGAGGCCTACGGCAGCGACGCGTGGACACCACTGGCGTGGTGGGGGTCGCGCACCTCGCACGTCAAGCTCGGCACCGCGGTCTCCCAGCTGTCCGCCCGGCCTCCCGCCACGCTCGCGATGACCGCGATGACCATGGACCACCTGACCCAGGGCCGGGTGCTGCTCGGTGTCGGCACCAGTAACCCGCAGGTCGTCGAAGGCTGGTATGGCCAGCCGTATCCGCGCCCGCTGGAGCGCACCCGAGAGTACATCCAGCTGCTGCGGACGATCATCGCCCGCGAGGAGCCGGTGGTCTTCGAGGGCAAGCACTACCAGCTCCCGCTGCGCGGGGAGGGCGCGACGGGCCTGGGCAAGCCGCTCCGCTCGATCCTGCACCCGTACCGCACCGAGATTCCCATCTACCTGGGGGCGGAGGGGCCTAAGAACGTCGCGCTCGGCGCGGAGATCGCCGATGGGTGGAATGTCATCTTCTTCTCGCCGAAGATGAACGACTTCTACACTGCCGCCCTGGCCGAGGGATTCGCGCGTCCTGGCGCTCGGCACACGGCGGAGACGTTCGACGTGGTGGGCGGGCCGATGGCCGTCATCCCGCACGACAACGTGGAGGAAGCCGCCGACCTGCTCCGCCCGACCCTCGCTCTGTACATCGGCGGGATGGGCGCCCGTGGTCTCAACTTCCACCATGAGGTATTTGTCCGGATGGGATACGAGGCGGCCGCGAAGAAGATCCAGGACCTCTACCTGGCCGGGGACAAGAAGTCCGCGATCGCGGCTGTGCCGACGGCCCTGGTCGAAGACGTGGCCCTGATCGGCCCGTGGGGGAAGATCGCCGAGGAGCTTCCGGCCTGGCGGGATACCGTGCTCACCACGTTCTCCGTGCAGACCGATCCCAGCCAGTATGAGCGAATCGCGGGCTTGCTCCGGGGGTAGTTGAACCGCTCTGCTTCCCGGTACGTAGTAACAGTCGTGGGGAACAATAGGGGACCGTCACTGCCCCGGCGGACGCTGCTAAGTCGATCCGCCGGGGCAGCACTTCTGGTCGCAACAGGTGGCATTCATCTCGATCTTTACCTGACCGGGTACCGGACAATTCCGACGATCGGCTGGCTTTTCCTGCTGCAGGTCGTCGCCGCGTTCGCTCTGGCTCTGGCTCTCGCGCTGACCGCTGCGTGGCCGGACTTCGGCCGGGCGGCGAGTGACCGGCCTGGTAGTGACCGGCCGGCCAGTGGCCGGCCGACCGTTGACCAGCTGGTCGCGGCCTCCGGCGCACTGTTCGCGATCGGCACCCTCGGCGGGTACCTGCTATCGCTGCGGGTCGGGCTGTTCGGCTTCCGTGAGGTGCGGACAACGGCGGGCATCGTCGCCGGCGTCATCGAGGTCGCCGCGTTCGCGGCCCTGGTGCCGCTGATACCGAAGATCCCGTGGCGAGCCGTCGCCGCCCTGTCCGTCGTCGCGCTCGCGCTGCTGTCCGTCGACGTCGGATTCGCGAGCGGTCCGAGTGCCCAGTCCACCGGGGTCTTGCGGGTCACCGAGATCAAGGGCGCGCGGGTGCTGACCAACGCCAAGGGCCAGACCCTGTACTGGTTCGCACCGGATACCAAAGCGGCCTCGCGCTGCTACGGGTCCTGCGCCGCCTACTGGCCGCCGGTGCTCGGCAAGCCAGCGGCGGGGTCCGGTGTGGCCGGCTCGATCGGCACGATCGCCCGCACCGGCGGTACGGTGCAGGCCACCTATGACGGGCACCCGCTGTACACCTACATCGGCGACACCGGACCGGGCCAGGACAGTGGTAACGACCTGAATCTGAATGGCGGTCTCTGGTATCAAGTGGCACCCTAGGGCCTATGACCGTCCCGTTCCCGTCGTGCACCACCCCAGCCGACTCGGAATCCGAGGTGTTCCTCCGCTACCTGGAGTTCTACCGGTCCCGGCTGGCTGACAAGCTGCGCGGCCTCCCCGCCGCCGAGCTCAGGTCGAGCAGGCTCCCGTCCGGCTGGACACCGCTGGAGTTGCTCAAGCACCTGCGCCACGTGGAACGCCGCTGGCTGGAATGGGGGTTCATGGGCGCCGGCATCAAGGACCCTTGGGCCGACCGCAAGGACGAACGCTGGTACGTGGCGCCCGACGAGACCCTGGACTCACTGCTAGCCGCGCTGGACGCCCAGGCGGCCATCAGCACGAAGATCATCTCGTCGCACGATCTGGCCGAGATCGGCCAGCCCGGCGACCGCTGGGCGGGCAAACCCCCCGCGTCGCTGCAGCGGGTCCTGTTCCACCTGCTGCAGGAATACGCCCGCCACGTAGGCCACCTGGACATCGTCGTCGAACTAGCCACCGGCGACGCCGGGGAGTGAGCTCCTTTCGCGCCGTCCCGGGCCGAGCGCGGAGGCGCAGCGGCAGCGGAGGCGCAGCGGCAGCGGAGGCGCCGGTCGTGGCGCCGGATTTATGGCGAAATATCGCCCAACTGTCGTCGGGTCAACGCGGTAATAGAGTCCAATGCGGTAATTAACCATGCTGTGAGCAGGTATTTCTCCCGCATTGGAGAAAATTACCACGATAATCGCCGTGCGGTCCCGGCGACGGTGGTGGCGGCTGCAGTGGTGACAGTGGTGGAGACTGCGGTGGGACCGGTGGGTGCGATGGTAACGGTGGGGCCGGTGGGGTGATGGTGGCGGTGAGGGTGATGGTGACGGTGGGGGTGATGGTAACGGTGGGGGTGGCGGGGTGGCGGGGGGCTAGGGCTCGGATGTGCAGGGGTTGACGCACTCGCCTAGGCCCTCGATGTAGGTGCGCAGGACGTTGCCGGGGTGAAGGTAGACCGGGGGTTTCCTGGCGTCGCCGACGCCGCCGGTGGTGCCGGTGGCGATCAGATCGCCAGGGCGCAGCGTGATTGCCTGGCTCGCGTAGGCGATGATCTCGGCCGGGCTGAACAGCAGGTCCGACGTGCGGGACTCCTGCATCACCACGTCGTCCACCTTGCAGCTGATCGCCAGGTCCTTGGCGTCGCCGACCTCGTCGGGCGTGACCAGATAGGGCCCGACCGGCGTGGTGTGCTCGAACATCTTGCCCGCCAGCCACTGCAGCGTGCGACGCTGCCAGTCGCGCATCGACACGTCGTTCAGCACGGCGTACCCGGCGATCGCGGCTTGCGCCTCCTCGGTACTCGCCCGGTGTACCGGCCGGCCGATGATCACCGCGAGCTCGACTTCCCAGTCCACCCTCTCGCTGACCGCCGGGATCGCCAGCTCGTCGTTGGCACCCATCAGCGTGTCGGCGAACTTGGCGAACAGCGTCGGGTACTCGGGCATTTCGCGCCCGGTCTCGGCGATGTGCGTCCGGTAGTTCAGGCCGGCGCAGATGATCTTCTGCGGCCGCGGCACGACCGGGGCGAAGTCCGCCGCGGCGACGGGCACCGGCTCCGCGCCGTCCCGTTCCGGCACGCCGCCGCCCGCGGCGAGTTCCGCCGCGGTGCCGCCCGCGGCGAGCAGTTCATTGACGTCGCTGACCGCCAGCGGGATGAGTACCTCGCCGTCCAGCCGCGCCGCCGTGGTCCCGTTACCAGTCCGGATGGTCGCGAATCGCATAGCTGAGACTCTAGTGGCTCGCCGTCGGCGGCCATCGAGTGAGCCGGCTAGCCGAGCCCTAGGGCGATCGCGTGCAGGGCCAGTCCGACGCCCGCGCCGACGACCGTGCCGTTGATGCGGATGAACTGCAGGTCGCGCCCGAGCAGCAGTTCCAGCTGGCTGGACGTCTGCTCGGCGTCCCACCGCTCGATGGTCCCGGTGACCAGGCCCGCCAGCTCGTCGTGGAACCGGTCGGCGAGCGCACGGCCGCCCGACTCCAGCATGCGCTCAAGCCCGTCCTGCAGACGCTGGTCGGACTCCAGCCGCCGGCCAAGGGCCACCAGTGCTTCGGAAAGCCGGCGGCGCAGTTCGGAATCCGGGTCTGCCGCCTGGGTGCGCAAGGCATCCTTGACGTTCTGCCATAGCGACGACGACCAATCCCGCAGCACGGGGCTGTTCAGCACGTCCCGCTTGAGGTCCTCACCGCGTGCGCGCAGGTCAGAGTCGGTTTCGAGGCGACCGGGCAGGCTGGTGAGCCACTCGTCGAACTGGCGCCTGGTCGGGTCCCGCGGGTCCGCGGCCATCGCGGCCAGCCGCTCGCGGAGCCGGCCGTGCAGCCGGTCGAAGACCCGCCGGTACACCGCGTCGGGCACCCAGCGGGGCGCCTCACCCTCGAACAGCTCGCGCAGCTCGGTGTAGTGCTCGGCGAGATAGCCGTCGGCGGCGTGCATGATCAGGTCGAACAGGTCGGCGTGATGGCCGCCGGCGATGACGACCCGCAGCAGCCGGCCGGCCAGCGGAGCGACGTCGATCGCGTCCAGTCGGCGGGCCAGTTCGGCGGCGAGCACACGCTGGACGTCCTCATCGCGCAGTGCCCCGGTCACCGTGACCGCCATGTCGGCGGCGTGGCCGGCGAAGCGGGCCGCGTTCGCCTTGTCGGTCAGCCCGGCAGCCAGGCGAGGCACGATGGCGGCGGTGCGGATCCGCTCGGCGAGCACATCGGCGCTGAGGAAGTTCTCCTGGACGAACTGGCCGAGCGTGGCCGCGAACTGGTCCTTGCGTTCGACGATCAGCGCGGTGTGCGGGATGGGCAGGCCGAGCGGCCGGCGGAACAGGGCGGTCACCGCGAACCAGTCCGCGACGCCGCCGACCATGGCCGCTTCGGCGCCGGCCTGCACGTAGCCGAGCAAAGTGCTGCCGTGCACCCCGACGGCGGTCACCGCCACGAACAGCGCGGTCACCGCGGCGAGCAATGCGGTGGCCCGCCGGCGCGCGACCGCCAGCCGGTGCGTCCGCACGGCCGTGGTCTCGCGCTCGGCCGAGGATACCGGCGCTGCAGCGGACATTCCCGAAAGGTTATCCGACGTGCTGTCCAGGACGGGTACCGGATGCGGCACGGCTAGAGGGTGACAGGGGAGTGGCAAGCGTGAGTTATGAATATGCCCATCCGGCATAGAATGCCGTAATGCCCAGTCGAACCGAGATCGTGACGTTCGATGACGCTCCGCCTCCGCCAGGTGCGCCGAACCCATGGCTGGACGGCGCCCCGCGGGCAGGCAGCATCACGATAACCGACCCGGACCCCGGATGGCCGCGGGTGTACGGCACCCTGTCGGGCCGGATCCGCGAGGCCCTCGGCTGGCGGGCCTTGCAGGTCGAGCACGTGGGGTCGACCTCGGTGCCGGGACTGCCCGCCAAGCCGATCATTGACATCGACCTCACGGTGGCCGATCCGGGGCGCGAGCAGGACTACGTGCCGGCGCTTGAGCTGGCCGGATTCCGCCTGGTGATCCGCGAGCCGTGGTGGTACGGACACCGGTGCCTGACCGCGGAAGAGCCGCGCTGCAACCTGCACGTGTTCGGCTTCGACAGCCCGGAGCCGGTGAAACACCGGATCTTCCGTGACTGGCTACGCGGCAACCCGGACGACCGCGATCGCTATGCCGCCGCCAAGCGTCAGGCCGCCGCGGAGTCCAACGCGGCGGCGGAACACGTCATGCAGTACAACGCCCGCAAGGAAGAGGTCATCCGCGACATCTACCACCGGGCGTTCCTGGCTACGGGCCTGCTTGACGGCTAGAGCCGGGGTGCAACCGGCAGGGGTTCCCCGGCGTGATGTGAGGCATGAAGGCTCTTATCACCGCCGGTGTTATTACTGGCGCTGTCCTGTGCGGGCTGGCCACTGCCGCCCCCGCCGCTAACGCCTCGGCCCCGGTCCGCTTCGCTACCCCGCTCGCGGCGGCGCGTTACTTCGCCGCCGCCGTCAACCACGACGACCTGGCCGCGCTGCATCAGGTGACCACGCCGACCGCGTTCAAGGAGGTGATGGGGATGCGGAAGGAGGCCAAGTACGTGCGGGCGCTTTCGTGCACGGCGACCGGTCGCGGTGACGACAGCTGCTTCCTCTCGATCGGGCACGGTCAGAAGCAGTGGAGCGTCATCGTGGCGCCCGCGATCGACCCGGGCTGGTACGTGTACGGGTACGGGTACCTCGGCTGCGGCGGTTAGCGGGTCCGTTCCACCTCGAGTTCGCCGGCCGCGTACTGGGCGCGGAGCACCTTCTTGTCGAACTTGCCGACCGTCGTCTTGGGCACCTCGGCGATGAACGTCCAGTTCTCCGGGACCTGCCAGTGCGCGACCTTGTCCTCGAGGAAGGCCGCCAGGTCGGCTGTCGTTGCCGTGGCATCCGGACGTAGCACCACGCAGGCTAGGGGGCGTTCGGTCCATTTCTCGTCGGGAATCCCGATGACCGAGGCCTCGCGGACCGACGGGTGACCCATCAGCTCGTTCTCGAGCTGCACACTGGAGATCCACTCGCCGCCGGACTTGATCACGTCCTTGACCCGGTCGGTGATCTGGAAGAAGCCGCGCTCGTCGACCGTGGCGATGTCGCCGGTGCGCAGCCAGCCGTCGCGGAACTTATCCGGCGCCGCGTCCTTGTGGTACGCGCCAGTGATCCACGGGCCGCGCACCTCCACTTCGCCCTCCGCGACACCGTCCCACGGCAGTTCCTCGCCGGCCGGGCTCATGATGCGCATCTCGACGCCCGCCATGACCCGGCCGGATTTCATCCGCCAGTTCATCTCCTCGGCGGTGCCCTTCTCCACGTCGGCCGGCGGGAACGCCATCCCGCCCAGCGGGCTGGTCTCTGTCATGCCCCAGCCCTGGATGATCCGCACGTCGTACCGGTCCTGGAACCGCTCGATCAGCACGCGAGGTGCCGCCGCGCCACCGGAGGTGCCAGTCCGCAGCGAGGACAGGTCAATCTCGTGTTCCTCGCCGTAGTCGAGGATCCAGCCCCAGATCGTGGGAATCGCGGCGGTGCGGGTCGTCCGCTCGGTGGCGATGAACCTGGTCAGGTGGTCGGCCTGGAGGAAACGGTCCGGCATGTGCAACGTGGCGCCGGAGATGAACGCGGCGAACGGCAGCCCCCACGCGTTCACGTGGAACATCGGCACGATCACCAGCACGCTGTCGATCTCGGTCGGGCCGTCGACGCTCGCCGACGTCGCCGCCAGCGCATGCAGGAACGTGGACCGGTGGGAGTAGACGACGCCCTTCGGGTCGCCCGTCGTCCCGCTTGTGTAGCAGATGAGCGCGGCGGCGCGCTCGTCCAGCTCTGGCCAGTCGAACTCCGGTTGTTCGGCGGCCAGCAGTTCCTCGTAGCGATACACCGGGACGGTGTCGCCGAGGGCCGACGCGTCGCCCTTGCCGGTGACGACGAACGCCCTAACCGTCTTCAGGTGATCCTTGATCGCGGCCAGCAGCGGGACGAGCGAGTCGTCCACGATGATCAGCTTGTCCTCGGCGTGGTTCACGATGTGCGCGATCTGCGGCGGAGGGAGCCGGATGTTCAGCGTGTGCAGCACCGCGCCCATGCCGGGCACCGCGAAGTAGGCCTCCATGTGCTCCTGGTTGTTCCAGCACAGGGTGCCGACCGGGTCGCTGGCCTCGATGCCCAGCTTGGATAGCGCGCTGGCCAGCCGGGCGGCGTTGTCCGCCAGCTGCCGGAACGTGGCCCGTTTCGCGCCGTCGCCGGTCCAGGTGAGAACCTCGCTGCCGCCGAAGATGCTGGCGCCGTGCCGCATGATCGCGCCAACCGTGAGCGGAAAGTCCTGCATGGTGCTGCTGATCATGGCGGCTCCTCTTGGATACTGAACGGTAAGGTAAACGCCGGATTCTGGTTCCGTCAATGGAGGTTGTCGCCGTGTCTCGTCAGATCGTCCTGGCATCCCGGCCCGATGGCTGGCCCACGGCCGCGAACTTCGCGATGGCCGAGGCTGACCCTCCGGAGCTCGGTGAGGGCCAGGTCCGGGTGCGCAACCTGTTCATGTCGGTGGACCCTTACATGCGCGGGCGGATGAACGACGTCAAGTCCTACGTGCCGCCGTTCCAGGTGGGCGAGCCGCTGGAAGGCAACGCGGTCGGTACGGTCATCCAGACCCGGTCACCGGACCTGGCCGAAGGTGACCTGGTCATGCACATGCTCGGCTGGCGCGACGAGGCCGTCCTCGACGCCAGGTATGCCCAGCGGGTCGAGCCGCTGCCCGGCATGTCCCCGTCGGCCTACCTCGGCGTGCTTGGCGGCACGTCGCTGACCGCCTATGTGGGCGTGCTCGATATCGCCGGCCTCAAAGAGGGCGACGTGGTGTTCGTGTCCGGTGCGGCCGGGGCTGTGGGCAGCATCGCCGGGCAGATCGCCAAGCTGAAGGGGGCGTCCCTGGTCGTCGGCAGCGCGGGTACGGATGAGAAGGTCCGCTGGCTCCGCGAGATCGGCTTCGACGCCGCGTTCAACTACAAGGCCGGGCCGGCGTATGAGCAGCTGCGCGAGGCGGCACCGAAGGGCATCGACATTTACTTCGACAACGTGGGCGGTGAGCAGCTCGAGGCGGCGCTGACCGCGTTGCGCCTGCACGGGCGGGTGGCCTTGTGCGGTGCGATCGCGAACTACAACGTGCCCGTGTCGGAGATGCCTGCCGGGCCCCGCAACCTGGGCTTCGCCATCACCAAGCGCCTTACCCTGCGCGGTTTCCTCATCCTCGACCACATGGACAGGACCGCCGACATGATCGCCGACGTCACCGGCTGGCTCCGCGACGGCAAGCTCCACTACGCGGAAACCGTCGTCGACGGCCTGGAGAACGCGCCCGACGCGTTCCTGTCCCTGCTGCGCGGCGGCAACACCGGCAAAATGATCGTCCGGCTCGGGTAGGAGCGTCGCGTGTGACATGTCGCGTGTGACAATTTGTCCGGATGGCCGGACATATATTCACACGTTAAGCGAGGGTGCCCGTCCGGGCGATCGTCGCACGCGGACATTTCGGGTCGAAACGCGTGCTGTGGCCGACCCGTTTCATGATCGTGCGCGTGAGTGTCCGGAAATACGGAACGCCACGCGCACGATCATGAAGGGTGCCCGGCGAGTGGCCTCGTTTATGGTGATATTTCCGGATTTCGCCGGGCGCCGGGCGCCGGGCGCCGGGCGGGCGGGGCCGGAGGCCCGGGCGGGTCAAATGCGCGATTGACACGCTCTAGCGGTGGCGATCACGCAATTGACCCGTGAGGTTGGTGAAGGGCTTGCCCTGGAAGTGGGTCCAGCGCATGGTGGCGACGTCGAGGATGGCCCAGTTGCTGTTCTCGGCACCGTCGCAGTCCAGGCCGGTGACCTGGATCGGGCCCGCACCTAGGTCCACCCGGCGCTGGTAGCCGATGTGCAGGTGGCCGTGCATCAGCCAGCTGGGCCGGACGCCGAGCACGACCTCGCGCATCAACGCGCGGTGCGCGTCGTTGCGGCGCAGGTCCGCCGCGGCCCACCACGATGGCGGCGGCGGAAAATCATGGGGGATACCGGCCGGGCACTCGTGGGTGACCATGACATCCGCCGGGCCGGCCGCGATGACCGCGTCGGCCTGCCGCCGGGTGATCTCCTCCTCCGGCCACCAGTCCCTGCCCGCCGTGCGGCGCGCCCGGTCCAGGCTCACCGCGCCGCCGAGGGCCAGCCAGGTCCGGTCGTGCCAGGTCCACCGGTACCCGCGGGGCAGGTACCAGATCCGCGAGGTGATCTGGTAGCGATCGGGAGCGTCGGGGCGGAGCTGGGTGAAGTCCTCGTGATTGCCGTCGACGAACCACAGGCCGGCGTCTGCCGACGCGAGCGTGGCGTCTAGTTCGGCCAGGTAGGAGGCGCCATCCGGGCCTGGCCAGATGCCGAAGTCGCCGAGGTGCACGATGAGCCGGGGAGCGGGCAGCAGGCCGGTCATTCTCCGCACGGCCCGGATCGCCCACCGTGTGTTACCGTGCCAATCCCCGGCGACACCAATCCGGTCAGGTACCGTGGTCAATCAGTCCTCCGTCCACAGATCGCGAGTATGCCAGGTGACCACAAGCCGGATATTCCTGGCCGGACTGATCGCGGTGAGTACCGTCGCGACCGGGTGCGACTCCACGTCCAGCCAGGCAGCAGCCTCCACGCCGCCGCCAACACCGGCAGCGGCGACGTCGGCAGCGGCGACACCGACGTCGGAAACGGCGGCACCAACGCCAACGGCAAGCTGCGCGACGACCGTGTTCGACCGGATGACCGAAGCCGAGCGCGTCGGTCAGCTGTTCCTTGTCGGCATCCCGGTGGACGGAGGCCCCGGGTCCGAGGCTACGAGAGCGATCCGCGATCACCACTTCGGTTCCGTGCTGTTCTCGGGTAACAGCACGGCGGGGGTCAAGGCGATCAAGGCCATGGCCAGCCAGGTGCAGGACCTGACCGGCGCCACGGCCGGCGTGAAGTTCTTCGTCGCGGCGAACCAGGAAGGCGGCGAGATCCAGGAGCTGAAGGGCCCCGGCTTCGCCGCGATGCCGACCGCGCTGAGCCAGGGCTCGTTGTCGCCGCAGGCGCTGCGGAGCGACGCGGAAAAATGGGGCCGCGAACTGAAAGAGGCGGGCGTCAACCTCAACCTCGCCCCGGTGATGGACGTGGTGCCGCCGGGCACCGCCGCGGAGAACGCGCCGGTCGGTGCGCTGGACCGCGAGTTCGGGGACAATCCCGCGACCAACGGGGTGCACGGTGCCGCGTTCATCAAGGGGATGCGGGAAGCAGGCGTCGTGACCACCGCCAAGCATTTCCCCGGGCTCGGCCGGGTGCGCGGCAACACCGATTTCACCGCCAACGTCGTGGACGACCAGACCACCGCCGACGATCCGTACCTGAAGTCGTTCCAGGATGCGATCGGCGCGGGCGTGCCGTTCGTCATGGTGGCGCTGGCCACCTACACCCGGATTGACCCCGGCCACCTGGCGGTTTTTTCCAGCCGGATCATCCAGGGCATCCTGCGCGGCCACCTGCACTTCACCGGCGTGATCATGTCTGACGACCTGGGCGAGGCGGCGGCGGTGGCGAAACTGGCGCCGGGCACGCGGGCGATCGACTTCTTGCAGGCGGGAGGCGACATGATCACGTCCCAGACCGTGCCATCGGCGGACACGATGGCCGAGGCCGTACTCGCCCGCGCCAAGACGGACGCAGCCTTCAGGAAACTCGTCAGTACTGCTGTTATGAGGATACTCGGGGCTAAAGAGAGTGCCGGGCTGCTGCCCTGTTTACCTGGTGTTCAGTAAAATGAGGGAATGCGGAAATCCCCGGTAGAGATCGTGGCCACGGTGGGCACTCGCGCGGCCGGGGCTTCCGGGCTGCGGGCGGGGCGATTCGGGCGGTGGGCCGACGGCGTGACCGCGATCCGGGGGGACTGCATGGCCTTCGCGGACTACTGGCAGGGGCACAACGAGCGAGTGGCCGGGCGGACCGGGCCGCTGTGGGTGGTACTCGGCGATTCGACCGCGCAGGGGCTCGGCGCGCCGTCGCCGTCGGGCGGCTACGTGGGGCAGGTACTCGCCGAACTGCGGGGGCGGACCGGTGAGTCGTGGCAAGTGCTCAACCTATCCAGATCCGGCTCCCTGCTCAGCGACGTCGCCGCGACCCAGCTGCCCAAGGTGCCGGCCTTCGCGAGCCTGGTGACCTGCGGGGCCGGGATCAATGACATCCTGTACACGGCGCCGGGCAAGCTGTTCGCGGACCTGCGGCAGCTCGTGGCCAGCGTGCCGGATGGCACCGTGCTGCTCGACCTGCCCGTGCCGGCGGGAGTATGGGGCGTCATCGGCCGCGCCAGCGTGCCGTACGTGGTGCGGATCAACCGGGTGCTGCACCACGCGGCGGCCCAGCGCGGGCTGGCCGTGGCCCGGATCTCCGCCCAGTTCACCTCGCCATGGCAGGGCAAGTTCGCCAGGGACAACTTCCATCCGAGCCAGGACGGCTACCGGGACTGGAGCCGTGCGCTCCTCAGCGCTATCGCATAAGGGTCATCGCGTAAGCGCCCGCGACCTCGCCGCGCCATCGCGTAGGCCACGAACAGGATAATGAGCCACCAGGGAATCCACCAGATGCCGAAATATACGCCGCTCACCACATAGAGCCCGATCGCCGCGCCGATCGCGGCGGCGCGCGCCACCTTGTCGCTGACGCCCCGCCCGGCCACCGACGTCGACCCCGGCGACGTCGACCCCGGCGACGTCGACATCGGCGACCGCTGGCGTGCGAGGGAGTTATCGGGCAGCTGGTGCAGGTCGATGGCGGGCAGGTCGGCCATCAGCTCGTCGAGTTCGCCCATCGTCTTGGCGGCGAACGCGGCCGACAGGCGTTCGCCGAACTCGCCGGTGGTCAGCCGGCCGTCGGCGAGATGCTCCCGCAGCAGCGCGGCGACGCGGTCACGATCCGCGTGTGCGGCGCGCAGCCGCGGGTTCCCAGGCATCTCAGTCCAATCTCAGTGGTCCGCTACCACTTACGCTATCCCGCATAGGCTTGGCTTATGTGTACCGTCGTGGTCAGCCTGGAGCCGGCCGCCCCGATGCCGTTGCTGCTGGTCGGCATCAGGGATGAGTTCGCGGCACGCGCCTGGCTGCCGCCCGCCAGGCACTGGCCGGGTACGCCGCTGATCGGCGGGAAGGACGAGCTGGCCGGCGGGACCTGGCTGGCCGTGGACCCCGAAGCCTACAGCGTGGCCTGCGTGCTTAACGGCCGCGGTACGCCGGCGCCGGCCGGGACCCGCAGGTCCAGGGGTGAGCTGCCGCTCGGGACGATGGGCGAGCTGGCTGCCTACGACCCGTTCCACCTCCTGACCGCCAGCCCATCCGGCATCACGGTGCTGAGCTGGGACGGGAGTGAGTCCGAACGGCACGACCTCGGGCCGGGCACGCACCTGATCACGAACGCGGGACTCGATCCGGATCATCCGAAAGTGACGTACTTCGGCCCCCGGTTCGCGAAGGAGCGCCCGTCCGGCGAACGTAAGGCCACGTTCGGGGAAGCGTGGGAGCCCTGGGCCACCCTCGTCGAAGGCGACGGCCTTGCCTGCGCTGATCCGCGGGCCATCCGGGCGCGCAGGCAGCTGCCTGACGGCCGGATCTGGGGCACGACGTCGGTCAGCTTCGTGGCGCTCGCCGACGGCGGTATGCGGTACGACTTCCGAGCTGTTAGCCAGCTGTTTAGCTGAGGCGGGGCGGCAGGCCGAACCCGGGGAACAGCCGCTCACAGTCCAGGAAGTACGTCAGCCTGCTGAACCGGCCGCCGGACGCCTCGTGCACCTGCAGGCACCATGGCGTGAAGCCGCCACCGGGCGCGGGGCGGTACTGGGCCAGGGCCTGCACGCCGTTCACCCGCCCGGACGGCACCGGAATGAACACCGAGCCCCGGCAGACTTGCACCGCGGGCAGGCGCATGAACTCGGCGATGTCCATGCTGCCCCGCACCCACATCGAGAACGGCGGCATCGACATCACCGCGTCGTCGTGCAGCATCTTGATCAGGGCCGATATGTCGTACCGCTGGAACGCGTCCACGTACCGGTCGATGAGACCGGAATCCGGGGAGCCGGACGGAGGACCGTCCAGTGACACCTCCGCTATCGTCGCCCGTGCCCGCTGCAGCGCGCTGTTGATCGCGGGCACCGTCGTATCGAGCGTGGCCGCCGCCTCGGCGGCCGGCATCTTCAGCACCTCGCACAAGATCAGCGCGGCCCGCTGCCTCGCGGGCAGGTGCTGCAGCGCCGCCACGAACGCGAGCCTGATGCTCTCCCTCGATACCGCGATCTCCGCGGGATCGCCGGACAGCACCCGCGAGTCGGCGATCGGTGACACCCAGATGTCGTCCGCGCGCGGCTCGCCCATCATCGACTCGATCGGGGGAGAGGCGGGCCCGAGATCCATCGGCATCGCCCGGCGCTGCCGGCTCCGCAGCATGTCCAGGCAGATATTGGTGGCGATCCGGTACAGCCAGGACCGCACGCTGGACCGGCCCTCGAAGCTGCCGGCCGCACGCCAGGCACGCAGCATCGTCTCCTGAACGGCGTCGTCCGCCTCGAAACTAGAGCCGAGCATCCGGTAGCAGTAGCCGGTTAGCTCCCTGCGGTACTCCTCCAGCTGATCCGGATTTACCTGAACTGATACCGATGCGGGCCCCATGCCGCCCACTGTACGCCCGGCCTAAGCGGGTTCCATGCCATACCGGCGCATCAGCTCCTGTTCTTCCGCCGGTGACGGCGGCGTTTCAGAAGCCCAGAGCCGGTGCAATTCCTCGAAATAAGCATCCATGGCGGGCGCGTGCAGGACGAGCAGCCTGGCCGGGCCGTCCGACGTGTTGCCGAACGTGTGCGCGGTGCCGCGCGGCACGAGCAGGAAGTCGCCTGGCCATCCCTGCGTGGTGGACCCGTCGACCAGGAACGTGACGGTGCCATCCAGCACGAAGAACGCCTCCGAGCAGGTGACGTGCCGGTGCGGCGGCGGCATCCGCGCGCCGGGCGGCACGGTCCGCTCCATCAGCGAGAAGTCGCCGCCGGTCTGCTCGGCGACTGCCTTGAATGCCAGCAGATTGCCTCGCGCCGTGAGCATGTGCCCCTGTCCTGGCCCCACGATGCCGGTCATGAGTCCATCGTGCCGATACCGGTAGCGTGCTGGCACCGTTTCGTGGGAATACCCTTCGTGATCATGGACGATTTGCTGGCGCGCTCCCGGGCGGACCTGTACGCGGTCGAGCCCGATGACTTCATGGCGCTACGGGCCGAACTCTCCGACGCGGCGAAGGCGGACGGCCAGGCGGCCGTCGCCAAGCAGATCGCGGCGCTGCGCAAGCCGACCAGGGCGGCGTGGACGCTGAACCGGCTGTCCCGCGCTCACCCCGAAGCCGCGGAGCGCCTGGCCGAGCTCGCGGCCGAGTTGCAGAGCGGTGGCGACGGTCCGCGGCTGCGCGAGCTGACCCAGGCCAGGAGCCGGCTGATCGACGAACTGACCCGCCAGGCTCTGCACGCGGCCGGCGTCTCGTCACCGCCCGCCGCCTTGCGCGAGGACGTGATCTCGACGCTGGGTGCCGCTCTCGCCGATCCCGACGTGGCTGCCGCGCTGGCCGAGGGGACGCTGGTCCGCGCCGTGCAATGGGCCGGCTTCGGCATGGTCCCGCTCGCGCCGTCCGCGCCCGCGTCGAAGTCGAAGAAGTCCGCGCCGTCGCGCTCACCGTCGCCGTCACCGTCGCCGGAAAAGCCCGAGCCCGAGGATGAACTGGCCCGCCGCCGCAGGCAGAAACTCATGAGCGCAGAACAAGCAGTGGCGGAGGCGACCCAGGACGCGTCCTCCGCCGCACAGGCAGAACAGGACGTCGAGGACACGGTCCGCGAGCTGGAAGCCCAGCTAGAGACGGCGCGGCAGGAACTGGCCGAGGCTCGCCGCCGGTCATACCGCGCGGAATCGCGGCGGCGACGCGCGGTCAGCGAACTTGATCGATTCCGGGAGTGAACCATCCGCATCCCCTAACGTCTCTAATACTCATGACGGGTTGACGGGCGTTGGCACGCGGAGGTGTCGCCAGTGGAGAATGCGGGAGAGCCGGAGGGGTTCCGTGCTTTCGTTGAGGCGAGGTCATCGGCCTTGCTGCGGTCGGGCTGGCTGCTGACCGGTGACTGGACGAGCGCGGAGGATCTCGTCCAGACGGCGCTGGCCGCGGCGTGGCCGCGCTGGGGGAGCGTTTATCAGGCTCCCGAGCCGTATGTGCGCAAGATTATGGTGAACACGTTCCTGCGCTGGCGGCAGCGCCGGTGGAACGGCGAGGTAGCAACCGCCAGGCTTCCCGAGCTGCGCGCCTATGGCGATGTATTCGCGCAGGTGGATTCCCGTACCGCGCTGTCGGCGGCGCTCGATCGGCTGCCGCCGAGGCAGCGCGCGGTCGTTGTGCTGAGGTATTTCGCGGATCAGACGGAAGCGCAGACAGCAGAGACCATGGGCTGTTCGGTGGGGGCGGTGAAGAGTCACGCCTCCAAGGCGCTCGCGCGGCTGCGCGAGGCGCCCGGGCTGGCTGAGTTGATGACCGGAGGTGTGGCGTCGTGACCATTGAGGAACAAAGGCTGTCCGAATTGCTGCACCGGGTCACGCCGGAGCCGCCGCACCTGGTCACCGTCGAGGATGTCGCGATCAAACTAGCGAACAATAACGCGCCGGCCCGCAGGGCCGGGAGAGGAGCAACCGGAGTGTCCGGTGAGGACGGTTTCCGTGGTGGCGGTCGTTTTGGCGGCGGTGGCCGTAGTGGTGGCGGGTCGCGACGCGGACGGCTGACGCCGCTGCTCGCGGCGGCGGCCGTGATCGTGGTCGCGGGCGCGAGCACCGGAGTTGCGGTCGCGCTCAGCTCGCACTCCAGCAAGACACCACCGCTCGCCGGCGGCGGTGCCGCCTCGCCTGCCAGCCAGAGCGCTACCGCTCCGGCCAGCCCGGCGCTGTCGGCGACGAACCGGCCGTCCTCTGGACCCGTGGCCTCGGGGGCGCCGATCACCAACGGCGCGTGGGGCTCCTCGGTCGTCGCGCCGGTCACGCTCACCGCGGGCACGCTCACCGCCGCCGGGAACTCGCTGTACGCGTTCTCCAGCAGCAATCTGCTCGAGATCGATCCGGCCACCGGGCAGACCTTGCACGAGGCGCCATCCGACGGTTTCCCCGGCCAGGCGCCCGTCCTCGCGGGGAACAAGGTCTGGGAGGTCACCAGCTACGGCGGCGGGACGGTCAAGCTGAGCGGGTACAACCCGGGGACACTCGCGGCGGACGGGACGATCACGGTGCCGACCTCCGGCCTGCCGTCCGGTAACCCGGAAAGCATCCTCACCGCGGGACCGAACGGCAACCTCTATGTGGGCGCGGGAAACGCGGTCGTTGAGGTGGCTCCGTCCACTGGTTCCGTGATCCGCCAGTTCACGCTGACCGGCGCGGCCGGCTCGGTGGCTGTCTCCCCGGATGGCAGCCGCGTCTACGCCGTCGTCGGCAACAAGCTCGAGGAGCTCAACGCGTCCTCCGGCGCGGTGGCGGCGAGCACGACCGCGGGCGCCCAGGAGGCCGGCGAACTGGTCGCCACCAACGGCGGCGTCTGGTACACGACCAGTGGCGGATTGGCCGGGCGGGTCTGGTTCGCGCCCGCCGGTAACCTGTCCAGCGCCATGGCCATCGCCGGTCCGTCGGTCGGCGGCGACCAGGCCGTGCCGACCTACTCCGGCGGTGCGGTCTGGGTCGGCGGCACCAAGAAGCTGGAATGCCTGAACCCGGACACCGGCCAGGTCAGGGCCGCCAGCCTCGTCCCGTCCGACGATCAGGTGCCGGAAGGCATCGGCGACGCCGTCTCCGCCGGCGGCCACGTGTTCGCCCTGTACGTCAACAACCGCACCGAGCAGGGCGGTGTGGCGGTGCTGCACCCGCCTGCCGCGTGCACGGCGGGCGGGAGTCCGTCAGGCGGTACGGGCAGCTAGCGGCGGTACTTGTTCCGCGGCCGGCGGCGGGCCGGGCGGTGATCCGTCACCGAACGGCCGGCCGCCGAGCTGCTCGCGCCCGTGCGGGGTCAGCCAGCCGGACAGGTCAGGCCCGGCGGGCACGATCCGGGACGGGTTCAGGTTCGTGTGCACCAGGTAGTAGTGCTGTTTTGTCTGCTCGAAGTCGATGGTGTCGCCGAAGCCAGGCGTCTGGAACAGGTCGCGCGCGTACGCCCACAGCACCGGCATCTCGGTGAGCTTGCTCCGGTTGCATTTGAAGTGGCCGTGGTACACCGCGTCGAACCTGACCAGGGTGGGCCAGAGCCTGATGTCGGCTTCTGTGATCGTGTCGCCGACCAGGAAGCGGCGGGTGGCCAGCCGGTCTTCCAGCCAGTCGAGGCGGGCGAACAGCTGTGCGTAGGCGTCCTCGTACGCCTCCTGCGTGCTCGCGAACCCGCATCGGTACACGCCGTTGTTGACGTCCTCGTAGACGAGCGCCGCGACCTCTTCGATCTCGTCCCTGAGCGGGTCCGGGTACAGATCGGGCGCGCCCGGCCGGTGATAGCCGGACCACTCCGCCTCCAGGTCGAGCGTGATCTGCCGGTAGTCCGCGCTGACCACCCCTCCGGACGCGATGTCCACGATGGCCGGCACGGTGACGCCGCGCTCGTAGCCGGGGACCGCCTTCTCGTAGGCCTCGCGCAGCCAGTGGATGCCGAGTACCGGGTCGCGTTCCGCGGGGTCGAGGTCGAACGTCCAACTGCGCCAGTCGTGCTCGGGACCGCAGATCCCCATCGACAGCGCGGGCTCGAGCCCGAGCAGCCGCCGCACGATCATCGTCCGGTTGGCCCACGGGCAGCCCCGCGCCACGACCAGCCGGTACCGGTCCGCCGCCACCGGCCACCCGTCGCGCCCGTCGACCGTGATCCGCCCGTCCAGGTACCGCGTATCGCGGACAAACTCTCCAGATTCGCTCACGCTTCCGACGCTACCCCGCCCCGCCCGGTGCACAGCCTCCCGCCCTCGCCCGGCGTGCCCGGGGTGCCCGGCGTGGCCGGGGTGCCCGGCGTGGCCGGCGTGCCCGGGGTGCCCGGCGTGGCTGGCGTGCCCGGCGTGGCTGGCGTGCCCGGCGTGGCCGGGGTGCCCCCATTTGGCCGGCGTGCCCAGCCCGCGCCGCGGAGCGATTAGCGTGGTAATTCATTCCAACGCGGTAAAAAACCTTGCTGACCGGAAAGTACAACCCTCGCAGCCCCGCTACCTGGTGCGATTGCAATCAGCAACATGGTGCACACACAACTTTCGCGCGAATGCGGCCAACCCCGATGGGGCCCAGCTGTGAGCAGCCTTTTCTTCCGTACTGGACATAATTACCGCGCCGATCACCCGCCAGCCCCGCAGGAGGCGCCAGCGCCCGGGGCAACGCCGCCGCCCGCGAACAGCACCTTCCCGCGCGTGTCCTTATTTCTCATAACTGACCGTGGTGCTTGCTCTCGTCCTAACGGACTTCCCAGCGTGGGGTTCCTGGTGCCTAGCGTGCACGTCCACGCATCAAGCCTGGCTTCTTTGATGCTGACCCTGACCCGCCGGTACAGAGCCGGATTAACCCGGCCCGGCGCGTGCTTCACCACCGTGTCGTAGACATAAGCCGAGACGATGAGGCCGAGATCCGCCACCTCCTGGACCATCTGCCGCTTGAGCATGGGGGCGTCCAGGATGCGGGCGGCGATGATGATGGATTCCCCGCATACCCCCTCGTCGTCCGAAACCACCGGGCCGACGTGCAGCGCGACCCTGAGCTGCATTCGCAGTTGCGCCGTGACCTGGTCGTTGTGCGCGGCCAGCGCCGCGGCGATGCAGTCCGATAGCGGGTCGATCAGCTGGCTCGTGGGGGTGCTAGGCGGCACAATGATAAGGACTCCGTCGCCGCGGTCCTCGTGGTAGCAGTCACGCCAGGACACGCCCGAGCCTTCGAACGCCTGCCGCAAGATCGCATACATGGACGTGCGAAGGAACTGCCGGTCCTTGTCGTTGCGGCTGTGTCCGCCGAAGGCGGCGATATCGGCCATGAAGATCGTGCAGTTCAGCCCGTGCCACGGCGGTCGCGTCGACGCGATGCCGACCAAGGCTTCCGTGCACGGCGCGGGGGGATCCCCGACGACACGGTCGCGGATCTGCCCTTCGAGCACCGTAAGAGCACGGGGATAGCGCTGGAGGAAGGCGGCGAAAGTGGCCGCGGCGAACACCAGGGCCCGTACCGGCACGAGAGTCACCACGGTCGCTGAACGGGGCTGTACCTCGATGGCCGCCCGCTCGCCGATGATGTCCCCGGCCTCGCGCAACGCGACACACCGCTGGTCCCCGGGCTGTGCGACGTACACGACCACCTGCCCGGACATGAGGATCCAAATGCGCTCTGCCATTTCGTCCTGCCGGCAGATCAGCGCGCCAGCGGGGAACGACTCGATGCGAGTTGAAGCTAGAAGCCAGGACCGTTCCACGGCGGTCAGGGATGCCCAGAAGCTCGATGACTTGGCGTCGCAGGCCTCAGCTGGCTCCGCGATAACCGTGGTGGCGCAACCGCACTCCCGGCATGTGAGGAAGGGGCCGGTTACCGCGCTGGGCGTGGCAGGCCAGCGCCAATGGCCGGCGGACATGTCTTGATGTCCCGCAAACAATGACGTGAGCGCTGCCGAATCCGCCTCCATCTGCGAGCGGACCTCGGCGACCGTCTTGGCCAGGTAGCGGGCGATCTTGGTCGCGCTCCGTACGACGCCGCCGGGTTTCGTCAGCGCTCCGGAACCGGATCGCCTCGCACTCGGGTGGCCTTTGTCTTCGGCTGTCGGTGACCGCTCGCGTGCCGGTACCACGTGCACACACCTCCCCTTGGCTGGTTAGATGGGGGCGGCTCGTGACGTGTTCCCCGGTCACGGTTCGCCGCATCGTGTCCTTCCCGCTATCCCTGTGTGACGTTTTGGTAATTGCCATAGTTACGTACCAATAGTTCAGTACCCCGGGTACGTGCCTATAACCACCGACGCGTGAGTCATCTGGGTCAGCTGTCAGCCAGCTCATGCGGCGAGTTGGTGGCACAGGCTGGCCTCATGTGGTAGACCTGGCACATGCCAGTGGCATGAACCATCCAGTCTGGGATGTGGCTGCCAGCGACACTAGAGCGGCCAGCCCGATGAGGAGCAGTACCGTGGCGGGAGCGAGTCCTACGATTCGTCAGCGCGAGCTAGGGCTGCGCCTGCGCACGCTGCGCACCTCGCTTGGGCTGACTGTCGAGGACGTGGCGGAGAAGCTGCTCTGTTCGACGGCAAAGATCAGCCGGATGGAGACGGCCGCTCGGCGTCCGGTTCTACGCGACGTCCGCGACCTGTGCGCACTCTACGAGGTGGATGAGGCTGTCGCCGCGGAACTGATGAGGCTGACCAGGGAAGCCAGGGAGCAGGGCTGGTGGACACAGTACGACGACCTCGGCCTGTCTCCCTACATCGGCCTGGAACAGGATGCCACGTCCATCACCGCCTTTTCGATGCAATATGTGCACGGGCTCGCGCAGACAGAGGACTACGCCCGGACGATCATCAAGGCCATAGCTCCCAAGATTGATCCGGCGATTCATCAACAGCGTGTCGAGGCCAGGCTCCGCCGTCAGGAACTGCTTGAGCAGACCAACCCGCCGCGTTACCGTCTACTGCTCGACGAAGCCGTGCTGCACCGACCCGTGGGCGGGCCTGTCCGTGGGCCTGCGCTGATGGCCGCGCAAATCCAGAAGGTCCTAGATCTCGCTGCCTCAGATAGGGCGACGGTGCAGATCATCCCTTTCGAGACCGGTGCGTACGCCGTTGCCGATATCGGCTTCACGCTCCTGGAGTTCAATGAAACTTTCCTGCTCCCGGTGGTGTTCGTTGAAGGCCTGGCTGGCAGTCAGTACTATGAGCGCGCGGTCGACGTGGCGCGCTATCGCGAATCCATTGAATATGTTCGCGATTCGGCGCTGAGTCCGCGCGATTCGATTCAGCGGCTAACTGACACGCGCACGATCTACGTCGCCGGGTCATAACTGGCTGCGTGGCCCCAGAATACAATTAGCGAAAGGAAGTGAATGTCAACCAATCGAGTGGGCCAAGGTGATCTTGACTGGCGTGTCACGCGCCTTTGTGAGAGTGGCGCCTGTGTGGGCGTCGCTCTCCAGGGCGAATCCGTGCTGATCGCCAATACCAGCGATCCAGAGGCTCCTGTCTCTCGGTTCACAAAACAGGAATGGACGTCGTTTATCGCCGGCATCAAGCTGGGCGAATTCGACGATCTCACCTGAGATAATTAGCGTTTCGCGAAGGGGCCGGCATGAGTGCCGGCCCCTCGCTTTTGCCACAATGGACTCGCTGACCACTTATTGCTCCAGAGTCCCGCAGTCGATCGCGCGTTGACAGTGCGGGGATTATCATGTTTATTTCGGATATGTAACTCGTATGGCATCCCGGTTTGGGGGCATAGTGAGGCACGGATCAGCGGCATCCGAAGTGGTATGGCATGGACGATGCGAGAACGGTGCGTGTCTTGAGGTCGCGGTCAGGGACGAGTCGGTGATGCTGCGCAGTTCGACAACGCCGGACGCGATCCTCGCGCTGAGTCATGCCGAATGGCAGGCGTTCCTCGCCCAGGCCAAGAAGGGCATGTTCGGGAAACGGTGACGTCACCGCGGGCCGAGCGGCACCGGGGAGCCGGTCATACGGACGGGTTAAGTAATTACTCATCTAGCTCGCGGGCTGAGGCAGCTAGCCGAGACGGCCACCAGTTCCACCGCCCGATCAGGATCACGGCCGACGGGACCAGCAGCGTTCGCACCAGGAACGTGTCCATCAGCACGCCGAGCGCCAGGCCCACCCCGACGTCCACGACCGTCCGGACGTTGGCGGGTCCGGCC
>DASXDG010000434.1:0-32925 GCA_036490795.1 Streptosporangiaceae bacterium | reverse complement strand
CGCTGAACCTCACTCTGACCGGCTAATTGCTTGACTACAAAGGATCTCGTGGGCGCGCTACATCGGGTAAGGCAGGCTTAGCTCCCATCTGGCGAGGTGGAGGTGTGGCACATGACTCGCGATAGTGCGGCCCTAGTGCTCGCAGCGAGTCAAGCGGGAACGCCGGGGTGGGTCACACCCGTGATCGCAGGAGCCGCCGCGATTAACTCTCGTTCAGCAGGTGTTCGAGCGGCGTTGCGGCGGGCGCTGGTGCGTTCTGCGGGGGTGGCGGGTGATCAGCGCGGTAATTACGTCCGGCACGGAGGAAAAGGTTGCTCTCAGCAACCTTAATTACCGCGTTGGACATAGTTGCCGCGTTAACGACGGCGCGGTGGGGCAGGAGGGGCGGGTGGGGTACTCGCTGTTCCAGGTCTCCCGGGATCGGCCTTGCCGCGGCCCGGCGGCCTTGCCGCGGGCCTGGGTTGGGGCTTTGCCTGTGAGCCGTATCCCCTCACGGGGCGAAACGGGCGCGGAACCGGTCGCGTGGTAGGCGCAGTGAGCGGACCCGTGGCTGGGAAGGGCCGGAGGTTATGGCCGGTTGCGACCCTGGGGATCGCCGCGGGCGGACCTGTAAGGAGAACCACATGTGCACCCGCGCCCGCGCGAGCTGCCCGCCGCTGGCAGGGATAGAGCTTCAGGCGTTGGTTAGCCGGTGCCGGACTTGAGTCGCGTCGGGGTGATCCAATGTCTGGTGCAGGATCCATCGCCGAGCGTCAGGCGCCGCTGCCAGTGGCCGGACCCTATTTCTTCTTGTTTTCCTTCCCGTCCTCATCGTCGTCGTCCCAGTATCCCGACTTGGACTTGAGCACCTTCGTGTAGTAACCGCCGGACTGCGTGAGGCCGGTGTAGCCGTAGGTATCGCCTCCCGTGGCGTTGACCTGGCTGGGCATGGGGCCCGCGGGCCATCGTATGACCACTCTCACGTTGGGGAATTCGTTCATGAACTTTTCGATGACGCCACGGCAGGACTGGCACGGACCCTTGGAACTCGCCACCGTAACCGTCCCGAGGACGGCTCTGGCGAGGCGCTCGTAGTTGTCGCGGTTTTGCGCGCCTTCTTTGAACTGGTTCCAGAAGAAGTTGGCCAGCCGGTCAAACAACTTCGCCTCCGCGTCGTTGTTGTGCCACTCGCTGCTCCGCGTGTAGTAGCGCGCGGGGTCATCAGCGGCAGAGCCTGACCGGTAGGTGAGCTTGTCATCGAGTTCGGTGAACTTAGTCCCGTTCGGCAGGGACAGCTCGCATATCGTGGATGCCGTTGTGTCCCCGGAGGGCATGGAACTGGCCACGATGGGCGTCGGCGAACTGGGCGTGGTCATGGCAGCCTCCTGGCGACGAGCGATGCGCGTGTACCCATTCTCCGACGACCGCATTGAGGCCGGGTTAAGTTACGGCAGCTGTAGATCGTGACCTGGATCGCGTTGTTGCAGGTCACGGCTGTCCGCCACACGAGGGCATCGCACTGGCCTGACATGTTGGTGACAGAGGCCCGGAGAGGTGTGGGCGGCCGTCGAGGTGGGCAGCGACGCCAGGACGCGGCTCGCCGACGCCGTCCTGGCCTGCTACAGCACGCTGGTGGCACCGTACTGGCTCAGCATCCATGCCCGCTTGCAGGCCGAACGAGCCGTCCGGGCACGGATCATGATGGACGGCGGGGTCGACGGGCTGCTGTCTACCCTGCATCCGCCGAGGGTCCGCTGGCGCCCTCCGGTGCTGGAAGTGGACAGCCCTTGCCAGCTGGAGATTGATCTCGGCGGCCGGGGACTCACCCTGGTGCCGTCCGTGTTCATCGGGGCCTGGTCGGTGGTGACGCTCGACCAGCCGCCCGGCAGCGGTCAGCGCGTCCGGCTGGTGTTCCCGGCGTCGCCCGATCTGTCCGCGCGCATCCATCTCTGGGATGGTGGCAGGTCCGCGGGCATGGCGCTCAGCGCACTGATCGGAAGAACGCGCGCCGTCATGCTGGGCAGTATCGGTGACGGCTGTACCACGAGCCAGCTGGCGAGCCAGCACGCGACCGTACTGCCGGGCCGCGGGCCTGATCACCACCCGGCGCAACGGAGTCGCCGTGCTGCACGCGCTGACCCCGCTGGGTACCGAACTGCTGACCGAGAACGGTACCCCCGCGGAGCGGACCAGCTAGCGAGCGGAACGTGTCCTTGTAGAAGATCTGCGTACCGTCGCTGGTCGTGAACTCGGCCATGCTCTCTCCTCGCCTTCAGACGCCCGATGGCGGCGAACTCCAACTGAACGCTATCGATTGGCAGTGGCTCAAACTGAGAACGCGGCTATCGGCCACCGGATGTACGCATGCGGTATGAGCACACTTAACGAACCAAGTACCCTCACCACCGAGCCGGCACCGGCCCCAGCGGGGCCGATGATCGGCGATCCCATGGCACTGGGGCTGCCCTGCTTCATCGCGGGCTCAGTCTCCCTCGGCCTGGCGCTGGTCGGCGTCGTTCCCGCGAGCGCGGTCGGCGCGGCGCTGCCCATCATCCTCACCGCCACCTCGATCGGCCTGTTCATGGCCACGATCTGGAGCGCGTCACTCGGCCAGTCCGCGGTGGCCAGCGTGTTCGGCATCTTCGGCGGGTTCTGGCTGAGCTACGCGGTGCTCGTGCTCGGCCTGACCCACAACTGGTTCGGCATCACCGCCCCCGCGATCCAGGCCACGCAGGAACTGTTCCTGGTCGCGTGGCTCGTCGTCATCGTCATGCTCACGCTCGCCACGCTGCGGCTGCCGGTCGCGTTCACTGCGGTGTTCGCACTGGTGGACCTCGCCCTGCTGCTGGTGTTCCTCGGCGTCAACCAGTCCTCCACCGGCCTGACCAAGACGGCCGGGTACGTCGTGCTCGTGTTCGCCGCCCTCGGCGCGTACCTCTTCGCGAGCACCGCGTCCCAGGCCACCGGCGGCGCCGGCTTCCCGCTGGGCAGGCCGCTGCTGCGGTAATCCTCATTGAGGCGGCCTCCCCATCTGCGAGGAAGCGCAGCATGTCGCTGCCGAGAACCTTAAGAAACGGGCAGTACGATCGCGGCATGGATCCACGTACGCCCGCTAATCCGCTTCAGGGCTGTCTCGGCGAGGCCTGGCAGATGTACAAGGCGCACGCCAAGCACCTGCTGCTGCTCGCCTTCGCCATCTACCTCGGCGCCGCTATCATCGCCGGGCTGCTCGGTCTGGCCGGAGGGGTCGGCGCCTTCCTCGGCCTGATCGCCAGCATGTTCGCCGCGTTCTTGCTGCAGGCCGCGCTCGTCAAGACGGTGCAGGACGAACGCGAAGGCCGCCGCGAGATGACGATCGCCGACACGGTGAACGCCGCCATGCCATACCTAGGTTCCGTCGCGATCGCGTCGATCGTGGTCGGCATCGCGATCGCCATCGGCCTGGTCCTGCTCATCGTCCCGGGGCTGTGGCTGATGACGATCTGGGCGGTAATCATCCCGGTCATCATCATCGAGCGCGCGGGCGCGTTCGAGGCCCTCGGCCGCAGCCAGGACCTCGTCCGTGGCCGCGGCTGGCACGTGTTCTTCACCCTGGTCCTGGTGTTCATCATCCAGCTCGTCGCCGGGCTGCTGCTCGACGTGATCTTCTCGGCGCTGCCCGGGGCGTTCCGCGACGGCCTGAGCACGGTGATCGCCGGCACGCTGATCGCGCCATTCCTCGCGATCGTGGTCACGCTCATTTACTACCGCCTCGCGGACGGCAGAGTTGCTACCGCGGCAAGCACCACAGATAGTTATGAATAACAGAGGCTGGTGACTCGGCCGGCCTTTGCTATCAGTGCCCGATGGCTTCCTCGACGATCTTCACGACGACCAGGATCATGGCGAGGGCCAGGTAGCAGCGCAGCGCGGTGAGCCCGATCTTGCGGGCACGTGACATCTGCGGCGCGCTGAGCGTGTTCAGCGGCGGCATCCGCCAGTTGTCCCGGCCCTCGGACTCCACCACGGCCACGGTGAGCGGCGCGGGAGAGCGGCGCGCGCGGACCAGCGCGGCCACGCCGACCAGAACCGCGACCCCGGCGCAGACGATCATGATCAGCTCGATCTGGCGGCCGGTGATCGACGGAACCAGCACCGAGACGGTGAGCACCATCGACAGCGTGATCAGGGCGGCGACCACGCCTCCCGCGAACACGTTCGTGCGCGTGCGGTTGACCCACGGACCGAGCACCGAACGGTCGTTGCACAGCAGCAGCAAGAACACGGTCGCGGCCGGCAGCAGCACGCCGGCCAGCACCTGGACACCTTCGGTGAGCAGGCCAAGCGGCGAGCCCGGAATCAGCACGATCGTCGCCGCGCCGCAGATCAGCGCCGCGTATATCGCGTAGAAGCCCTTGGCATGCTTGAAGCCGCGGTGCAGCGAGTGGTTCATGCCGAGCACGTCGCCGATCGCGTACGCGCTGGACAATGACACCGCGAACGCGCCGATAATCGCCGCGTCGAGCAGTGCGACCGCGAACACCACTCCGGCCAGCCGGCCCGCGTGCGCGGCGATGCCGTGCGCCAGGCCGGAGGCGTCAGTGAAGTTGCCGAAGCCCTTGGTGCCGGCGAACGCCACCGCGGTCACGCCCATCAGCGCGCCCGCGCCCAGCACGACGATCACGATGCCGATCCACAGGTCGGCTTTCTCGTACCGCATGAACCGGGGCGTGATCCTCTTGTCCACGACATAGCTCTGCTGGAAGAACAGCTGCCACGGCGCGATCGTCGTGCCGACGATGCCGATGACCAGCAGCATCACCGCCGCCATGCCGTTCGAGCCGTACGCGGGCAGTGACGGGGTGGTGAAGCCGTGCGCCATCTGGCCCGCGGACGGGTGCAGCAGGAAGTACAGCGGGATGAGCAGCAGCGAGCCGACGCAGAACGTCACGGCGATCCGCTCGAACCGGCGGAAGCTGCCGGTGGACGCCGCCGCCATGATCACCAGCGCGGCCAGGGCGACCGCGATGACCTTCGGCACGCCCAGATAGCCGGCCGCCAGCGTGATGCCGATGAACTCGGTGACGATCGTCAGCGCGTTGAGCAGGAACAGGTCGATGACCTCGAACGCGCCCCAGAACTTGCCGAACCGCTCGATGATCAGCCGCGCGTGCCCGACGCCGGTTACCGCGCCGAGGCGGAGCACCATCTCCTGGTTCACGTACAGCACGGGGACCAGCAGGAGCAGCGTCCACAGCAGGTGGGTGCCGTAGTCCTGCCCGGCCTGGCCGTAGGTCTGGAACGCACCCGCGTCGTTGTCGCCGCACATGACGATCAGGCCGGGGCCCACGACGGCCAGCAGGGTCTTGAGCTTGGCGGACATGGTGGCGCGCGGAGCGTGGTCGTCGAGCCGGATGGTGCCGAGGGCGCCGCGGATGTCGCCGACGTGCGCGGCGTCGAGCACCGCGCTGTTCTCAGCGGCCCTGTTCTCAGCGGCCCTGTTCTCAGCGGCACTGTTGCTAGCGATGGTGGCCATGGTGAAACACCCCTTTCACGTCACATCAGGTGCGTGGACGGATCGGGGGCACACGCGTGCGTCGCTAAGGGCGCCTGCGATTTGTCAGGTGCCTCAGTTCGAGTAATGGCCGGCGTGTGCCCGGAACGGGACGGAGAGCGGCGGAAGGGCCGGACTTCGGCCCGGACTATCAGAGTCCATGTCGCGCCTCCTTTCCCGTCGCGGCGCACGAGGACGCCAGCACGCATGACACCGCAGAGGGACTATAGGCCAAGGGACACTGACTCCCGGCCGTACACCTCTCTCGTAAGAGCTTTGGCACTCCACGGCGTACTGCGGCCCGCCGGCCTGTCCCGGCCTGCGGGTCACGAGCCACTTGGCCTCACCCCTTAGGCCGGGGAGAGGTGTCCTGATCCGGAGCGTCTCTCGACGGTTGGGATCAGTGGCCTATGTCCGTGAAGACGCCTCACCGAACGAGGTGTCCTGTTTTCAACCTCCACAAGAATGCCCTGTGAGGTAGCTGAGTGTCAAATCTTAGGCGCCCAGAGCTGGCTGGTTTCGACGCGCTGAGCGGGTACGAACTTGTGGCCGTTGAAGACGGGCGGACGCGCGCCGGGAAGAATTTCGGTGATTTCGGTAAACCGCTGACCGCTGCCGTATGAGTGGTTCGCCCACAGGATCAGGTCCACCGGATACTTGTGGAAATGGCCTTCGGCGCAGTTGGGGGTGCAGTCGTTCTGGACCAGGATCCCGGTGCCACTGGCGAGCCCGCTCGTCCAGCTCGTCCAGGTGATCTTGTCGATCAGGCTGTTGTAGTCGGCGCAGGCCAGCACGACCTCGCCCGGCTTGACCTGCTGCTTGCCCAGGCAGTTGACGACGGCGGTCTGCTTGTGCGGCTGGGGTGCCGGGGTCGCGGCGGAAGACGACGCGCCCGTCAGGCTCAGGCCCAGAACCGGAACGACGATTACCCCGAAAATGGCCGGGATAAGGCGGGTTCGTTTCATTGTCGTCCCTTCGGTTGCGGTGGGCTCATTGCTAAGACGATGGTCAGCCCCGGCAGGTTGCGTTGTTCATGCATTTACCGGGATGCCAAGGCTGTCGAGCACTTGTGCGCCGGGCAGTTCGGCGAGCAGGGGACCGGGCAGCCTGAGCTTGGACCCCCTGATCCCGGATCCGATCACCACCGAATCGGTCTTGGCGACCGCGGCGTCCACCAGTACCGGCCAGCCGGCCGGGAGCCCGACCGGGGTGATGCCGCCGTACTGCATGGCGGTGGCGGCGGTCACGTCCGCGACCGGGGCGAACGACGCCTTGCGCGCACCGAGGTGACGGCGCACCAGGCCGTTCACGTCGGCACGGCTGTTGGCCGCGATCATGCACGCGGCGTACGTGGTATCCGCGCCGCGCCTGGCCGCGATCACGACGCAGTTCGCCGACTCCTCGAGCGTGACACCGTATTCGGCGCAGAACGCCGCCGTGTCCGCCAGATCGGGATCGATCGCGGTCACCATGACCTGGTCAGCCGCGTCACCGAGCAGCTTGAGCCCGGCCAGCACCGTCCCGGCCAGCAAATCGGGCCGGGACAACGCTGGCTCGTAACGCAGTGTCGTGCTCATTCACCCATCCAACCACGGACCGTGGTTGGTTCGCTGGGTTTAGAACTCGCCAGGGAACACTCCTGGAGGGGCCTGGGTGTAGGTGTTGTGGCTGCCGGCCTTCGCGTTCGGGTACAGGAAGGTGATCTGGGTGAAACCGCGCTCGTTGGAGTGCCCCTTGACCGCCTTGCTGCGCCACAGGATCACGTCAACGGGCTGGTGCGAGAAGTGGCCGGTCGCGCAGTTCGGCTCGCAGTTGTTGAGGTACTCCACGCCCGTGGCCGTCGCCATCGTGGAGCTCCAGCTGCTCCACTTGAGGCTCGCGAGGTAGCCGCTGCCATCGCAGAACACATAGAAGGTCCCCGGACGCACCTGCGGCTTGTTGACGCAGTTATACACGGCGACCGTGGTCTTGCTGCTCGCGGCGTGCGTCGCGTGTGCGGTGTGTGTCGCGTGCGTGGTGTGTGTCGCGTGCGTGGCGGTTGCCGTGTGCGTGGCCGAGGCGTGCGCTGTCGTGGCGAGCGGTACGCCCACGGCCACCAGCGCAGCGGCTGGCAGCGCGATCGCGGCAAGACGAGTCAATTTCATGGTCAGGCCTCCCAGTTAGTAGATGCGAACCAAAGCTACAGACGCCGGGCACGCCACGCCGGTTGGCACCTATCTTCTCGGCGGTTCGTGTCGCGGCGCGGTTCTGTGCCCGTCCCGGGCGGCTCGGGCGCGGGGCCTTGTCACCCGTTATCTTGCTCTGTCACCCGTTAGCGTGTTCGAGATCGGGACATAAGCCGCCTCTACTCGCGAGTACGGGTGACAAAGCCGGCTAGCGGGTGACAGAGACCTTCATATGGCGCTGTCAGGTCACGAGGCGGAGCGGGAACACCATGGCCGGCGAAATATGTTAGGTAACCGGGGGCGATCTGCTTTACCCTTCGGGCGGGACGAAGTCGGGCCGTAACTCCGCGATCGGAGCACGCAGGACCCCGGATTCCGCCGGTATGCACCATGGAGCCGCGACAATGACGCCGAAGCCCGCCGCGCAGCGCGGCGCTGGCCTGCCGACCGAGCAGGCGGCCGGGCTCGCCGGCATACGGCAAGATGCCGCGCCATCCGATGGCCAGCCAGGACGCGAGCGCCGCCCGAGCGAACGGCGGGGGCCGCGCCGCGCGGGTCAGCGGCGGCCCGCCCGCCAGGACGCCGGACGAGACGCCGGACAGGAAGCCCGGCGTGACGTGCAACAGGCCGCGCGGCAATCGGCCCACCGAGCCCAGCGGGCCCGGCTCGCCGAGCAGCGCGCCGCTCGCCGGGCCGCACTGCCGCCCATCACGTATCCCGCGGAGCTTCCGGTCAGTCAGCTCAAGGGCGACATCGCCGCCGCGATCCGCGACCACCAGGTGGTGATCATCGCGGGGGAGACCGGCTCGGGAAAGACGACCCAGATCCCCAAGATCTGCCTGGAACTCGGCCGGGGGATCGCCGGGCAGATCGGCCACACGCAGCCGCGCCGGCTCGCGGCGAGAACCGTCGCCGAACGCATCGCGGAGGAACTGCGGACCCCGCTCGGCGAAGCCGTCGGCTATAAGGTCCGCTTCACCGACAAGTCGGCCGACGACACGCTGGTCAAGGTCATGACCGACGGCATCCTGCTCACCGAGCTGGCCAGGGACCGGCAGCTCCGCCAGTACGACACGCTGATCATCGATGAGGCGCACGAGCGCAGCCTGAACATCGACTTCATCCTCGGCTGCCTGCGCCAGTTGCTGCCGCGCCGGCCCGACCTCAAGCTCATCGTCACATCGGCGACCATCGACCCGGAGCGCTTCTCGCAGGCGTTCGGCGGCGCTCCGATCATCGAGGTATCGGGCCGGACCTACCCGGTCGAGGTGCGCTACCGCCCGCAGCAGGAGGACGCCGACCAGGCCCAGGCCATCAGCGACGCCATCGGCGAGCTGGACAGGGAGGCTCCGGGGGACATCCTGGTGTTCCTCAGCGGCGAACGCGAGATCCGCGATACCGCTGACGTCCTCAAGGGGCGGGACAGGATCGAGATCCTCCCGCTGTACTCACGTCTGTCCGCGGCCGAACAGCACAAGGTCTTCGAGCCCAGGCGGTCGAGCTTCACCCGCCGGGTGGTCCTGGCCACGAACGTCGCGGAGACCTCGCTGACCGTCCCCGGCATCAGGTACGTCATCGATCCTGGTACCGCGCGGATCTCCAGGTACAGCCGGGGCACGAAGGTGCAGCGGCTGCCGATCGAGCCGATCTCGCAGGCCTCGGCCAACCAGCGCAAGGGGCGGTGCGGCCGCCTCGCCGACGGCATCTGCATCCGGCTGTATAGCGAGGAGGACTTCGAGTCCAGGCCCGCGTTCACCGATCCGGAGATCCTGCGCACCAACCTCGCCTCGGTCATCTTGCAGATGGCCGCCATCGACCTGGGCGATATCCCCGCGTTCCCGTTCATCGACCCGCCCGACGCCCGCAACATCGCCGACGGCCTGGCCTTGCTCGCCGAGCTGAACGCCTTCAAGAACGGCCAGATCACCCGGCTCGGGCGCAAACTTGCCCGCCTTCCTGTGGACCCGCGGATCGGCCGGATGATCCTCGAGGCCGATCGCAATGGCTGCGCCCGCGAGGTGCTGATCATCGCCGCCGCCCTGTCCATCCAGGATCCGCGGGAACGCCCGTCCGAGGCACAGGAGGCGGCCGACGCGGCGCACCGCCGTTTCGCCGACCCGGAGTCCGACTTCACCGCTTTCCTCAGTTTGTGGGAGTACCTCAGGGAACGGCAGCAAGATCTTTCGTCGTCCGCGTTCCGGCGTATGTGCCGCGCCGAGTTCCTCAACTACCTGCGCGTGCGCGAATGGCAGGACCTGCACGGCCAGCTGCGCAGGCTCGCCGAGGACGTGGGGGTGCAGACGGCGAGTTCGTCGCAGGACCCGACGGTGCTGCACCTCTCGCTCCTGGCCGGGCTGCTGTCGCACATCGGGATGAAGATCGAGATCGCCCGTGCGCCGTCGGTGCGCCCGGGCGGTCGCCGGCCGCGCGCCGAGTACCTCGGCGCGCGAGGCGCCAGGTTCGCCATCTTCCCCGGCTCGGGGCTGGCGAGGAAACCACCGGACTGGCTGGTCGCGGCCGAGCTCGTCGAGACGTCGGCGCTGTTCGCGCGCATGGCGGCGAAGATCGAACCGGACTGGGTGGAGCCGCTCGCCCAGCACCTGATCAAGCGCACCTACAGCGAGCCGCACTGGTCCAAGAAGCGCGGTTCGGCGGTCGCGCTGGAGAAGGTCACCCTGTACGGCGTCCCGCTGGTCGCCGACCGTGCGGTCAGCTACGGACGGATCGACCCGGTCGTGTCCCGCGAACTGTTCATCAGGCACGCGCTGGTTGAGGGGGAGTGGGACACCAGCCACCGGTTCTTCCACGACAACCGGCGCCTGCTCGCCGAAGTCGCGGAGCTCGAGGACCGGGTGCGGCGACGCGGCCTGGTGGCTGGCGAGGACGAGCTGTACGCCCTCTACGACGCGCGGATTCCCGCCGAGGTCGTGTCCGCCCAGCACTTCGATACCTGGTGGAAGCAGGCGCGCAGGTCAGACCCTGATCTGCTCACGTTCACGGCGAACGACCTGCTCGCCGACGACGCGGCGGACGTAGACGCCGGTTCCTATCCCGATGTATGGACCTCTCAGCGTCCGGGCGCCGGCCCGCTGCCGCTGAACTACGAGTTCGCGCCGGGCACCGAGGCGGACGGCGTGACCGCCGACATCCCGCTCAGCCGCCTTAACCAGATGGATCCTGACGAGTTCTCCTGGCAGGTGCCGGGACTGCGGACCGAACTGGTCACCGAGCTGATCCGGTCGCTGCCGAAGGCACTGCGCCGCGACCTGGTCCCCGCACCGGATGTGGCCCGCGAGGTCCTCGCCCGGCTCGGCACCCCGTCCGGCGACATCCGGGACGTCCTGTCCCGTGAGCTCCGCCAGCTGCGCGGTGTCGACATCCCGCGCTCGGCCTGGGACCCGGCCAGGCTCCCGCAGCACCTGCGCATCACGTTCCGGGTGATCAGCGATGACGGTGCCGTCCTCGGCAGCGGAGACGACCTGGCCGCTCTGCAGCGCCAGCTGCGGCCCAAACTCCGCGCCAAGCTCTCCGCGGCCGCCGGTGAAATCGTCCGCTCCGGGCTGACCACCTGGGACTTCGGCGAGCTGCCCGCCGTCTTCAAGGATGGCACCGTGGTGGCCTACCCAGCATTGGTGGACGCCGGGGACACGGTCGGCGTGCGGCTGTTCGAGACTCAGAGCGCGGCGCGTACCGCCATGCGGGCCGGCACCCGCCGCCTGATCCTGCTCGGCCTTCCGTCTCCGGTCAAATCCATCTCCGGCGGCTTGACCACCAGGGCCAAGCTCGCGCTGAGCCACAACCCGCACGGCGGCGTCGCGGCGCTGTTCGCCGACTGCGTCAGCTGCGCCGCCGATTACCTCATCGGCCAGGCGGGCGGACCGGTCAGGGACCGTGCCGCCTTCGACCAGCTGCGCAACACCGTCCGCACTTCGCTGCACGAGACGGCCGCCGACGTCGTCAGCCGTACCGAAACCGTGCTGGCGCTCGCGCACGAGATCACGATCCGCCTGGATGAGACGCGCGCCGACGCGGTCCGCGGCGCGGTCGAGGATCTGCGCGCCCAGCTAGCCGGCCTCATCTATCCCGGCTTCGTGACCGCCACCGGTTACCGCAAGCTGGCCGACCTGGCCCGCTACCTGCGCGGGATGGAACGGCGGCTCAGCAAGCTGCCGGAGAACCCGGCCAGGGACGCGGTCAGCATGGCGGTCGTGCAGCGCGTCGAGCAAGCGGGCCGGCAGGCTGTCGCGGACCTGCCGCCGGCCCGTCGCAACGACGATGACGTCCGGGACATCCGCTGGATGCTCCAGGAATTGCGGGTGAGCCTGTTCGCGCAGAACCTCGGCACGCCGGCGCCGGTGTCGGAGACCCGCATCATGGCCGCCATCCGCCGCCTCACCGCGTAGCTTCCCCGGCCGCCTAGCTCGTCGGGCTAGCGTGCATGCGGCTTTCAGCCAGGAGCAGAACATCCGGGTTCGCCTTGCCTCCCGGTTAGTGTAAATCGCCACCCAGTTCGCTTTTGCGCAACACGTTGCCATTTTCTTAGGTGTGTCGTTCCAATCCTCGCCTCACAGTCAGTGCTACGTTCATCGCGGAATGGCACCTTTCACCCCAACGCAAACATCACGGAGAGGCGGGAACAATGACCGGAGAACCCCCCGTACGCCGCCGGCTTGTCGGCTCCGCGCTGCGCCGGTACCGGGAGAACGTCGGGTACGCGCTGGAAGACGCGGCCAGAGTCCTGGAATGCGACCGGTCCAAGATCAGCAGGATCGAGACCGGCCAGCGCGGCATCAGGCCCAAGGAGTTGCGCGAGCTGCTCGCCGAGTACGGCGTGCCGGACAGCGAGCAGGCGGCGCTGGTCGGCCTCGCCCGGCGCGGTGGTCAGCACGGCTGGTGGGAGCAGTACGCGGGCGTCCTGCCCGAGACCGTCATCGATTACGTGATCATGGAGTCGACCGCCGCCGAGATCATGGTCTACGAGGCGCAGCTCGTACCGGACCTGCTGCAGACCGCGGACTACGCCCGTGCCGTCGCCGAGGCCCAGCCCGGCTACACCTCCCAGGCCCAGCGGGACGATGCGGTGGCGGCCAAGTCCGAGCGGCAGGCGGCGGTGCTCGGCGGCGGCGCGCGCCTGGTCGCGGTGGTCGCCGAGGCCGCGCTGCACCAGCAGGTGGGTGGCCCGGAGGTGATGGCCGGCCAGCTCACCCACCTGGCCGGGCTGAGCGGCGACTTCCCGAACATCACGGTCCAGGTCCTGCCGTTCTCGGCCGGCGCGCACGCGGCTGTGGCCAGCGCGTCCCTGGCGATCTTGCGGTTCCCCGACGCGCCGAGCCTGGGCGTGGTGTACCTGGAGGCGCTCACCGGCGGCGTGTACCTGGAGAACCCGCAGGACGTGGCCCGGTACATCCGCGCCTTCGCCATGCTTCGCTCGGCCGCGCTCACGACCGCCGAGAGCAGCCGCATGCTCAGCCAGATGCCGGCCCGCTGAGCGCACCGCCCAGCCAGTCGCGTTAACCCGGCGCCCGGCACGGGGACGGCAGGCAGGTCTACCCGGACTCGCGGGTCACGGGACAGCTAGCTATGGCCAGGGTGGCGCAGCTGCTTGGTGACCGCGTCGAGCTTGTCGACGAGTTCCTGGATGTCCTGGACGTGGTGGAACGACGGGCGCGCAGGCGCGGCCTGCTCCTCGTCGCCAGCTACCGCCATGTCGGCTGGCTCCTGCAGAGCCTCCACGGATTCCTGCAGGTCCTCCACGGTCGGCAGGTCGGTATTCACGGCATAGCGCGGGCCCGCGTCCCGCACGCTGTTGCCGGTGTTCATCTGCGATGTCTCCTGAGGGGTGGGAGTAGATGCCGACTCGGACGATGCCCGATTCGCGGCTTTAGGTGAGATGTCTGATTTGTGTGAATCCCTATTGCGGCAGCGTCTGTTTCAGTGGCAACACTATGCTACTCGCAATTGGCCAAGTATGTCACGTGCCGTGTTGCTTATAGGTACCTGAAGTATTGAATTCTGGCCACTCCGCTCGCCTTCCTATTCCACGCGGCCTCGCTCCTGGGCCTCCTGCCAGCGGCGATGCTGCCGCAGTCAGGGCATTGGGTGGTATCCCGCCGGTGCAGCACGATCTCACGCTACGCAAATGCGCGGGAATTCCGCCGATAACAGAGAGAGACGAATATCTATTGTGGCGCGTGGCCTGTTAACGCTTTGTATATGCACGTGCAAACGCAAAGTCATGCCAACTGGCGTCGGGGCTACTGGCATCGAGGCTACTGTCGCCGGGGGGCCCGCCCCCGCATCACGGACTCCATCTCCGTAATGGCGAGCGGGGCGACCGGCAGCGTCGCCGTCCCGTCCCGGCTGGCGAACATTCCGTCGATGAGCAGCGTCAGGTACCGCCGCCAGATCTCCGGCCGCACCTGATGCGCGTACTCGGCGGCCGAGCTCAGCATCATCGCGATGAAGGGGATGTCGGTCCCCGCCAGGTCCGCGCGTATCCGCCCGTTCGCTTGCGCTCGCGTGACGAGCGCGTTGACGAGCGGGGCGAACCTGTCCCGTGCGTAGGACAGCCGGTCGCCGGCGTACGTGGCGAACATGAGCAGCTGGCGCAGCCCTATGTTGCCCGCCACCGCCTCCATCCAGTGCTCAAGGAACCAGAGCAGCGCCTCGGTCGGGTCGGGCATATCCAGTGCGCGTTCCGCGACGGCCGCCAGATCATCGACGTAACCGGTGAAGAGCGTCTCCACGAGCTCTTCCTTGTCGGCGAACCGCCGGTACACGGTGCCCACTCCCACGCCGGCGTGCCTGGCGACCTCGTCCAGGCTGACATCGAGCCCGCGTTCGGTGAACACCTCCGCGGCGGCGGCCAGAATCCGCTGCCGGTTGCGTTCCGCGTCCCGCCGCAGCGGCCGCTCCGGGCATTCCGCGTCTGGCTGGCCCGCGCCGCATCTCGCGTCCTCGTTCACCCGGTCCTTCCCAGGGCTTAGTGGAGACTACTTCTCCGCTTAAGATACCGCCTGCCGCCCGCCGTCAGCGGGCGGCTCGCTGGGCTGGCCCGGATCCGTCTGCCCGCGGCCGATGCCGGGCCGGCCCGAACTGGCGCAAAATTAGTGGAGACATGTTCTCCGCTTCATGCTAGCCTCGTGAAAGCGGAGAGACCTCCTCCAGATTGGTGGCCATCATGTCTGACTCGTCGGCTAGCGCTGCGAATGACCGGCGGCGCTGGCTCATCCTTGCCGTCATCGGGATCGCGCAGCTCATGGTCGTGCTGGACACCACCGTCATGAACATCGCGCTGCCCTCGGCCCAGCATGCGCTGCACTTCAGCACCGCCGACCGGCAGTGGGTGGTGACCGCGTACACGCTGTCGTTCGGCAGCCTGCTCCTGCTCGGCGGCAGGCTCGCCGACTTGGTCGGAAGGAAATACACGTTCCTCGCTGGCCTGCTCGGCTTCGCCGGTGTCTCCGCGGTGGGAGGTGCGTCGGTCAGCTTCCCCATGCTGGTGACCGCGCGCGCCTGTCAGGGCGTGTTCGGCGCGATGCTGGTGCCCTCCGCGCTTGCCTTGCTCACGACCACGTTCTCCGATCCGAAGGAACGCGGTAGGGCGTTCGGGATCTACGGCGCGATCGCCGCCGGCGGCGGTGCGGTCGGGCTGCTGCTCGGCGGTGCGCTGACCGAGTACCTGTCCTGGCGCTGGGCTCTTTACATCAACCTGGTTTTCGCGGGAGCGGCATTCATCGGGGGCCTGCTCCTGCTCGATCGTCAGTCGTCAATCACCAAGTCCAGGCTCGACGTTCCCGGCGTGCTCACCGTGTCCGGCGGCCTGTTCTGCATCGTCTACGGGTTCTCGAACGCCGCCACGCACAACTGGCACACCCCGTCGACCTACGGGTTCCTGGCCGTCGGCGTGGTGCTGCTCGTGCTGTTCGCGTCCTGGCAGTTCCGCGCGGCCTTCCCGCTGCTCCCGCCGCGTATCGCGCTTGACCGCAACCGAGGCGGCGCCTACCTCTCCATCCTCATCGCGTCCAGCGGCATGTTCGCGATGTTCCTGTTCCTCACCTACTTCCTGCAGCAGACGCTGAACTACACGCCGGTCGTGACCGGCGTCGCGTTCCTGCCGTTCACCCTGGGAATCGCGGCGGCGGCGAACGTGTCCAACATCGTGCTGATGCCGAGGATCGGGCCCAAGCCGATAGCTCCGGCCGGCATGGTGATCGCCACCGGCGCGATGATCTGGTTCAGCCAGATCGGCACGCACACCGCGTACGGGAGCGGGGTCGTGGGTCCGCTGGTCCTGTTCGGCATCGGCATGGGCATGGTGATCGCCCCGTGCATCAACGCCGGCACGTTCGGTGTGGCGCCGCGGGACGCGGGCGTCGCCTCGGCGACGGTGACCGTCGGCCAGCAACTCGGCGCGTCGATCGGGACCTCCCTGCTCAACACGATCTTCGCGAGCGCCGTGGCGTCCTACCTGGTCGCGAGCCACACGCGTCCCACGGCGCTGCTCACCGGGCTCGCGATCACGCACGGATACGACACCGCGTTCTCCTGGATCGCGGGCATCTTCGCGGTCGGCGCGGTGGCGAGCGTGCTCCTGTTCCGCGCCGGTCCGCTCCGCCGCCCCACCGCGGACGACCCGGCGGTCGAACCCGCCGGGTCGTCCGCCGGGTCGTCTGTGCACAACATCTGAAGCACCCCGGCCGGGAACCGCTCTGGCAGCGGTGACGCTCTGCCGGACTCCGTCCGAGTGCGGCTGTCACTGTGGCAGCGTCGCATTCCGTCCCTTGCACCACGCGCACCACCCAGTTCCCGGCAGCACCAGCTGCCGGCCGACCCGGCTTGCACAACGCGGTAATTGCTTCCAACGCGGAGGAAATGGTTGCTCACAGCAGAGTTTTCTACCGCGTTGGACGCGATTACCGTGTTGATCGGCTCAGCGGGCGCCAACCAGCTCGTCGCGCCCTAGGTGGTGGGCTTGGTGAGGTCGTAGAGGGTCTCGCCGCCTGCCGTTTCCTTCGTGAAGTGGGTCTCGACCCAGGACGCGATCGCCGCGGAGCCGGTTCCGCCGCCGAAGCTGTCACCGCTCGCGCCGACGTAGTAGTGGATCTCGTGCTTGGCGACCAGTTCCTGGAAGACGGCCAGCGTGGGCCACGGGTCCGTGCCGTTGAATCCGCCGATGGCAACGACGGCGTCGCCCGTCGCCAGTTCCAGCGGAGCGGCAGCTTCCGAACCTTCGGTGGCGGCGACCCACTTGTACCGCGAGGCGTCCTGCTTGAGGAGCGTGGTAAGCGCGCTGCTCACCGTCGTGCCGCCGCCGAGGCCGCCGGCTCCGCCGAACCCGCCAGCACCGCCGCCGAATCCGCCGGTCCCGCCTGTTCCGCGGCCCTGGCGGAACCCGGTGCCTGTTCCCCTGGTGCCCGAGGGCGCGCCGCCCGTGCCAGTCGTGCCCGAGCCTCCGGGAGTCCCGCCGGTGGCTCCGGTTCCGCCTCCGCCGCCGGGGAAGCCACCGGTCCCGCTCCCGCCAGCACGGCCACCGAAACCGTGCCCGCCAGTACCTTGCCCGCCGGTCCTTTGCCCGCCAGTACCTTGCCCGCCAAAGCCGCCTCGACCCCCGCCGCCGAACCCGCCACCAGGACCGCCCACGCCCCCGCCACCGAACCCGCCGAAGCCACCGGCCGCGGTCGCCGGGCCGGCACTGGGGATGGCGCCGCTGTGCGCGGTATTGATCGTGTTCAGCGCGTACGCGGCAGGCCCGCCCAGGCCGGCGACAAGCGCCAGACCCAGCACGGCGGCGACAGTCCACGTGCCGCTCCGGCGCCACGAGCCGAACCCGAGCCCGAGCCCGAGCACGGCGGCCGCGCCGAGAACGCCGGCGAGCAGCACCGTCCAGCGCAGCCACGGCAGCCAGTCCGGTGACCGGTCGAGCAGAACCCACGCCCACACCGCGGTGACCAGCACACCGGCCGCCGCCGCGCAGCGCCCGGCCCAGGACATCTCACCCAGGTACAGCCGGCGCGACCACAGGGACATCGCGCCGATGCCGGCCAGCGCCGCGATCGCGGGCGCGAGGGCGACCATGTAATACGGGTGGATGATCCCGTTCATGTAGCTGAACACGCCGCCGGTGACCAGCAGCCAGCCGCCCCACAGCAGCGCCGCCGCGCGCACCCGGTCGGTCCGCGCCGCACGCCGCGACACCCACAGCAGGCACGCCAGCACCAGCAGCGCGGCCGGGAGCAGCCAGCTGATCTGCCCGCCGAACTCGGAACGGAACAGCCGGAACACGCTCGCCGCGCCGCCCCAGTCCGATCCTGGCCCGACCGATCCGGTCTCGTTGCCGTCCAGCCGGCCGAACCCGTTGTAGCCGAGCGTCAGCTGCAGGATGCTGTTGTCCGTCGACCCGCCGATGTACGGCCGGTCCGCGACGGGCGTCAGCTGCGCGGCCAGAATCCACCAGCCCGCGCCCACGACGACGCCGAGCCCGGCGACGACCAGCTGCCACAGGCGACGCCAGAACGCGGGCGGTCCTGCCCACAGGTACGCGACCGCGAACCCGGGCAGCACGAGGAACGCCTGCAGCATCTTGGCCAGGAACGCGAACCCCAGCAGCACCCCGCATAGCACCAGCCACCGGGTGCGCCCGTTCTCCACGGCGCGGACCAGCGCGTACGCCGCCAGCAGCATCAGCAGCACGAGCAGCGAATCCGGGTTGTTGAAGCGGAACATCAGCACCGCGACCGGTGTCACCGCCAGCACCAGGCCCGCGACCAGGCCCGCCCCGACGCCGAACCAGCGCCGGACCGCCGCGTACAGCACCCATACCGACAGCACGCCCTCGACGGCCTGCGGCACCAGCACCGACCACTGATTGAACCCGAACGCCCGCGCCGACAGCTCCATCACCCACAACGACGCGGGCGTCTTGTCCACGGTGATGAAGCTGGACGAGTCGAACGACCCGAAGAAGAACGCCTTCCAGCTCTTCGTGCCGGACTGCACCGCTGCCGCGTAGAAGTCGTTCGCCCACCCGTTCCTGGTCAGCCCGACCAGGTACAGCAGCGCCGTCAGCACCAGCAGAGCGCCCAGCGCCCATCGCGAGTCCAGCCGCAGCGTCCGCCGCGCAGGCACGGCGGGCGCTGGCGCCGTGGCGACCGCGCTCACGGCAGCGTCTCCTTCATCTTGTTCTCATAACTAACCGGGGTGCTTGTGCCGGGTTCCCCCGGCCGGTCCCGGTGGCCGAACACCCAGCGCCGGTACAGCACGAACCGCACCACGGTCGCCAGCATGTTGGCGCCCACCAGCACCGCGACCTCGGCCAGCCGCGACGGACGCGACGCCGCGTGGTGCAGCGTGAACAGGGCGCCGGAGGTGAGCAGCAGCCCGGCGCCGAACGCGATCAGTCCCTTGAGCTGGTGACCGGCGGCGCCGGTCCGCCCGCTGATGCCGAACGTCATCCGCCGGTTCGCCGCGGTGTTGCCGATCGCGGTCACCAGCAGCGCGATCGCGTTCGCCGCCAGGGCCGGCATGATGGCGCTGAGCAGCAGGTAGAGCAGGACGTACGCGACCGTGCTGATCAGCCCGATGAGGGCGAAGCTGAGGATCTGCACCGGCAGCCCGCCGGGGGAGGCGCGCAGTTGCGTGCGCAGCTCAGGCACCTTTATCTGGCCGCGGGCGAACCCGGTGCTCAGCCGCCAGATGCCGCGCAGGTCGGCCAGCGCCGTCGACATGAGGTCGACCCGTGAGTCCAGGTCGTCGATCCAGTCCACGGGCACTTCGTGAATGCGCAGTCCGGCTCGTTCGGCGAGCACGAGCAGTTCGGTGTCGAAGAACCAGCCGGTGTCCTTGGTGAGCGGCAGCAGCACGCGGGCCTGCTCGCGCCTGATCGCCTTGAAGCCGCATTGCGCGTCCGAGAAACCGGCCCCGAGCGAGGTGCGCAGCAGCACGTTGTAGCAGCGCGAGATCATCTCGCGCTTGGGCCCCCTGATCACCCGGGAACCGCGGGCGAGCCGGCTGCCGATCGCCAGGTCGCTGTGCCCGGACAGCAGCGGCGCGACCAGGGGGAGCAGCGCGTTGAGATCGGTGGACAGGTCGACGTCCATGTACGCGAGCACGTCGGCGTCGCTGTGCGACCAGATCTCGCGCAGCGCCCGGCCGCGGCCGGGAAGGTCCATCCGGACCGCGCGTACCTCGGGGAACTGGCGGGTCAGCAGGCAGGCGGCCGTCCACGTCCCGTCGGAGCTGCCGTTGTCGGCGATCGTCACCGCGGCCCGGAACGGGAACGAGGCGCGCAGGAATGAGACGAGCCGCTGGACGCTGGGTCCGAGGTCACGTTCCTCATTGCGGACGGGCACGACGATGTCTACCTGCGGGGGAGTCATGCTGCCAAGACTGGGCGACCAGCTTCGGCGGACACTGAACCGAAAGTATGCGCAGCCTATGAACCTTCGGCTGGTTCTGAGGTCAGGTCGGGAGCGTGATCGTGAAGCTGGTGTCGCCGGGGCTGCTGGTAACCGCTATCGAGCCGCCGTGCGCGGTGACGACCGCGTCGACGATGGCCAGGCCAAGGCCGGTGCTGGTGCCGCCGCTGTCGCCGGCGCGCCAGCGGGAGGTATCGGCCCGGGTGAACCGCTCGAACAGTTCGGGGATCAGCTCGGCGGGAATGCCGGGGCCGTCGTCGTGCACGGTGATTGTCGCAGAATCAGTGATTGTCGCAGAATCAGGGATCGTCACTGAATCAGGGATCGTCACCGAGTCAGGGATCGTCGCTGAACCAGCGACTGTCACCGGATCAGGCGGCCCCGCCGGGGCAGAGCCGGTCAGCGTGACCGTGACCGTGGTGCCGGCCGGGGTGTGCTTGCCGGCGTTGCTGAGCAGGTTGGCCAGCACCTGGTGCAGACGGTGCTCGTCGCCGGGGATGACCACCGGGTCGTCCGGCAGGTCCAGCCGCCAGTGGTGATCGCGGCGGGCCACCTGCGCGTCGCTGGTCGCGTCGATGCACAGCCGGGACAGGTCGACCGGCTCGCTTTCCAGCGGCCGTCCCGCGTCCAGCCGGGCCAGCAGCAGCAGGTCATCGACCAGCACGCTCATCCGGGCCGACTCCGACTGGACCCGGCCCAGCGCGTGCGTGACCTCCTCCGGGACCGGTCCGGGATGGCGCAGCGCCAGCTCGGCGTAACCCCGGATGGCGGACAGGGGAGTGCGCAGTTCGTGGCTCGCGTCGGCGGCGAACCGGCGCAGCCGTGCCTCGCTGGCCGCGCGGCGGCCGAGTGCGCGTTCGACGTGGCCGAGCATCCGGTTGAACGCGGCGCCCACCCGGCCCACCTCGGTGCGCGGGTCGGTGTCGGGCACGCCTTCCGGCAGCGTGACGTCGCCCGACTCCAGCGGCAGCTCGGCCACCGCGGTGGCTGTCGCGGCGACCCGGCGCAGCGGCCGCAGCGACAGCCTGACCAGGACGGTGCCCAGCACGCCCGCGAGCACGAGCACGACCGGGAAGACGATGAGCTCGGCCATCGCGACCTGGCGCAGCGTCTGGTCCACCCCGCTCAGCGGCAGCCCGGTGATCAGGACATCGCCGCTGCCCTCCGACGCCGCGGTCAGCCGGTATTCAGCGTCCAGCGAGGAGAGGGCCAGGCTGCTGACGGGGATGGCGGGACTGGCCGGAGGCGGCTGGTACTGGCCCTCGGCCTGCGGCGGCGTGCTCACCGGCAGGGCGAGCAAGGCGGCCTTGTCCGGCGCGGTCAGCGTCGGGCACGGCTGGCTGTTCATCCCTTCGACAACGCCGCAAGTGGTGATCTGGCCGCTCTTGACCTGCACCCCCAGCATGCCCTGAGGCTGGCCCTGGGTGCAGGGACCGTTGTTGCCGTGGTGCGGCGGGGGCCGGCCGTTGACTGGCCCCGCGCCGCGCCCTGTCTTGTCGGCGAACTGCTGCATGCAGGAGGTGTAAGTGCTGCTGGCGCTGCTCAGCTGGCCATCCAGGGAGGACACCATGGAGTCGCGCACGGCGAAATAGGTGATGAAGCCGATGACGGCGCAGGCGCCGGTCAAGAGCACCAGGACGCCGGTAATCAGCCGGGCGCTGAGCGTCCGGCCTCGTACCAGACGGCCCAGCGCCGGCATCAGCCCGCGGGTTTCAGTACGTACCCGACACCGCGGACGGTATGGATGAGCGGTGCCCGCCCGGAGTCGATCTTCTTGCGCAGGTAGCTGATGTACAGCTCAACGACGTGGGCCTGACCGCCGAAGTCGTAATTCCACACCCGGTCCAGGATCTGGGCCTTGGACAGAACCCGCCGCGGGTTGCGCATGAGGAACCTGAGCAGCTCGAACTCGGTAGCGGTCAGGTCGATGAGGTCACCGCTCCTGCGCACCTCGCGGGCGTCCTCGTCCATCGTGAGATCGCCAACGGCCAGTGAGCCCTCGGCCTGCTCGCGGCTGAGGTGGGCACGGCGGAGCAGCCCGCGCAGCCGGGCGAGCACTTCCTCCAGGCTGAACGGTTTGGTGACGTAGTCGTCGCCGCCAGCGGTGATGCCCGCGACCCGGTCTTCCACCGCGTCTTTCGCGGTCAGGAAGAGCACGCACACATGCGGGATATCGGCCCGCATCCTGCGCAGTACTTCCAGCCCGTTGAAGTCGGGCAGCATGATGTCCAGCACGACCGCGTCCGGCTTGAAATCCCTGGCGATACGTACCGCGTCAGCTCCGCTGGCCGCCGTCCTTACCTCCCACCCTTCATAACGCAGGACGCTGGAAAGCAACTCGGCGAGGCTGGGTTCGTCGTCGACGACCAGGACGCGCACCGGGGTGCCGTCGGGTCGTTGCGTGCCGGCAGTCCTTCCAGCACTGGCCGGCGCCGCGGAATGCGTAGTTTGTTCCATTGAAGCTCGCTCTACTCCGGGGACCATGAACGCCGCATGCTCTCAGTGGGTTCTGTGCTTAGTATGCCCACTGCCGGGCACTTTCCTCAGCGCCCGATTATCGCAGACCATGCCCGACAAATGATCATGGAAAGCTATGAAATAACTCTTAATTGTCGAGCAGATGGCCAAGTTTTGATGCTGAACGGGCAGGACGCGCCCCGGCTGCGGTGAGTAGCTGCCCGGCTGCGGTGAGCACGTCAGCGTCGGCCGACTCGACCTCGATCTCGCGCCACGACAGGCCCGCGGAACCGTCGGCTGGCAGCCGGCTGGCCGTGACGGCGTCGTCGGCGACCTCCCCGAGGGAACTGCCATCTGAACTGGCCAGAAGTCGCACTGTTCGTTCTGTGCGAAGGATGGCTATCGGATGCAGCGGCTGCCCGGCGGTGAGCTGGTCCACCGCGGTCGCCAGCCGGAGCGGGACGGAGGGGGAGAGCGGCTCGTGCAGCTCGCGGCGAGTGTCCGCGCTGACTGGCAGCTTCAGGTGCCAGCCCTGGTCCGGGCCGCCGGTGCGGCGGCGCAGCGTCACCCGGTTCCGGTGCAGGGCCAGATCGGCGGTGTCGAAGTAGGTGGCGTCCAGCTGGTACACGGCCGGCGGCCGGACCGCCGCCACCCCGGGCAGGCTGTCCAGGGACGGCAGCGCGAACGCCGCGTCCGCCTCGAACTTGCGCTCGACCTCCAGGTGATCCGCCACAGCCCAAGGCTACGCGCGATAAACGGTGAAACGGGTAGCGGGGCGGTCGATGACCAGATCCAGGCCGGCCGCCGGCGGCACGGGCGCGCCCGCCGGGTAGGCATCCACGTGCAGCCCCTCGGTGCCCGGCCGCCCGGCCTCGTCCCAGGCGCGGACCGCGTCCGCGAGCGCGGCCGCCAGGGCGGCGCCGCCGGACCCGTAGCCGGCGACGGCCAGTTCTTCGCCGGCCGGCACCGTGAGCAGCGCGATCGATCCGCCGGACACGAGCCCGTAGCTGAACTGGGCCGTCCTGTACCGCAACGGTGTGCCCGGCAGCAGTGGCATCCGGCCGGCCGCCAGCTCCTCGCTGATCTCGCAGGCATCCCACCCGCCGGTGCACAGCCACGGATACAGCGTCCACGTCACCCGAGAGGACCCGGCCGCGATCCCGGTCGCGAGCATGCTCCCCGGGCCTTCGGCCAGCGCCCGCGCCAGCAGGCCGGCGTCCACCTCGGCCAGCCCGGGCAGGTGCAGGGTAAGGCCCTCGGCGAGGGAGATGTCGCGAGAGGACCCGGCGAGCGCGCCACGCACCTTGATGAAACCGCACGGCTCGACCGCGCGGCTCGCCCAGTGCCCGCCGTCCTCGCGCTCGAAGGCGACGCACAGCATCGAACCGCGCAGGTCGACAGGGACAACCATCCGGGCGCCGGGACGAAGCTGAGCCAGCCAGGCCGGGGACAGGTCGCTCAGCCCGACGGTGGCGATCAGCCGGTCGAAGGGCGCGTACTCGGGGGCGCCGTCGGCGCCATCGCGGCACAGCACGGTGACGTCGCCGAATCCCGCGCCGGCCAGGTTGGCGCGGGCGTCCTCGACCGTGTCCAGGTCGATGTCGATGCTGACCATGGTGCCGGACCGGCCCACGATGTGCCTGATCAGCGCCGCGTTGTAGCCGGTGCCCGCGCCTATCTCGAGCACCCGGTGCCCGGGTGCCAGGGCGAGCATGTCCAGCATGGCCGCCATCAGCGCGGGCTGTGAGGACGACGACCGTGCCATTCCCCCGGCGTCGCGTTTGGTCACGATGGCCTCGTCGCTGTACGCCTGCTCCGGCGACACGCCGGGCAAGAACAGGTGCCGTGGCACCGCCCTCAGCGCGCCGGCCACCAGCGGCCCGGAGTTTCCCGAGACCGACTCCGCGAGTGCCTCCCGCAGCTGGGTCAGATCTTCGGTCACGTCTTTCCTCCTCAGGCTCACGATACGCCCGGCCCGCTATGCTGCTCGGCGAGGAGACCGAGTGGATAAGGCAGAGCACATGATGCGAACAGACGCGGCGACCACGCCCCGGACCAGCGACCAGCCCGGTGGCTCAGGCCGGATGCTGATCGTGGCGGGCGCGGCGGTGTTCGCGCTGGCGATCGGTGCTTACCTGGCCGCGATCGCTGTTCACCCGGGCATGGCGACCATGCTCAAGGGCTTCGATCTGCGGGTGTACCTGGGCGGTGGCAGGCTCGCCAGGCGTGCCCCGGCGGACCTGTACAGCGCGCACTTCTTCGGCATGAAGGGCATCCAGTTCACCTACCCGCCGTTCGCCGCGCTGATCTTCGTGGTGCTGTCCTACATCCCCTGGCGGGCCGTGGAGGTCATCGCGGTGGTGGTCAGCACCGCCGCGCTGCTGACCACGGTGTGGATCGCGTTCCGCTCGCTCGGCGTCGCCGACCGGGCCAGGCGGCTCGGGCTGACCTTGCTGCTCGCCGGGCTGGTCTTCTGGCTGGAGCCGGTGCAGCGGGCGCTGTTCCTCGGTCAGGTCGAGCTGGTGCTGATGGTGGCGAGCACGTGGGACATGTGCCAGCCGGACCGGCGGTGGTTCAAGGGCGTCGGCGTCGGCATCGCGACCGCGATCAAGCTCGTCCCGGTGATCTTCATCGCCTACCTGCTGATCACCCGCCGCTTCCGCGCCGCCGTGGTCGCGATCGTGACGTTCGTCATCACGGTCATCCTCCCCTGGCCAGTGCTGCCCGGGGCCTCGGACAAATGGTGGCTGCACGGGTATTTCTGGGACGCGAACAAGACCGGGTTCGTGGCGTTCGCCGGGAACCAGTCGCTGCGCGCGATGATCGACAGGTTCGCCGGCAGCGACACGCACGGCCAGCCATTCTGGTACCTGGCGGCGGTGGTCGCCGGGCTGCTGGGCTTCTGGATCGCTTACCTGCTGCACCGGTCGGGGCGGGAGTTCGAGGGCCTGATGACCGTGGCGCTCACCGGGCTGCTCTGCTCGCCGATCAGCTGGGACCACCACTGGGTGTGGATCGCGCCGTTCCTGGCCATCCCGGTCGCCTACGCGTACCGCGGCCCGTACCGTGCCGTGTGGGCCGCCGTGACCGGTCTGCTGGTGCTCGCCTTCCTCGGCTGGCCGAAGCTGTGGAACGCCGGCCATGGCAACGGCCTGATCTGGCCGCCGTTCCAGCCAGCCAGCGGAGACACGTACGGAGACAAGCCTTCGTACTTCGAGTACCACTGGCATGGTATCCAGCTGATTACCGGCAACGCGTACGTGCTGATCGGCTGCATCATGCTACTGGCGGGCGGCCTTCTCGCCTGGCGGGTGTCTGCCTCGGCCCCCGCGTCGGCCTCGGCTCAGGCTCCGGCCTCAGCTCTTGGGCACGAATAGCTGGCCGACGCCCTTGATCCAGTCCGGCTGACCGGGCTTGACCTTCGGCGCGATCTGGCGGAAGTGATCGGTGAACCACGCCCACTGCGCCGAGTTGTAGCCGAACGGGATCCGCTTCCAGTGATTGGGCGATAGCCACACGTACTGCGCCCTCAGCAAGATCGCCTTCCAGCCGGCGATCGCCGCCTTGTTCCTATCCGCCCCGCCCTGGACGCTCTGGCCGTGAGCCAGCACCAGCGTGGTGGCCAGGGAGTCGAGCACCACGGGGCACCCGGGCTTGCTCGACTCGAACCGGTTCGCGGAGACGATCAGCGCCACCTCGTCGGCCACCACACACGAACCCGGCGGGATCAGGCTGCTGATCTCGGCGTTTCCCTTGGGCGTGGCCAGACCCTTCACCTCGGCGATCTGCAGCACGCAGGCGGCCGTGAGGACAAGGCCGGCAGCGCCCACGGCGAGTTGCCGCACCGGCAGACCGGACCAGGCGGCGGCGCCGCGTTCGATCAGTGCCCCGAGCGACACCGCGACGAGGATCGCCAGCCACGGGCCGGGGAACGCGGGGTAATGGTAGAAGAACGCCGAATAGCCGAGGATCGCGGCCAGGGCGCCCACGCAGGTGAACAGCGAGAACCACTCGGCCTGCGTCAGCGACCGGCGGGCCAGGTAGAAGCCGGCGGCCACGATCACCACCAGCAGGCCGGACGCCACGAACGGCAGCAGGTGCGGCGTGGTTGGCGTGGTGTCCGCGTCCACTGCCTGGCCGAACACCGAATTGGAGCCGGCTGACAGTGTGACCCGGCCCCAGTAGTCGAGCACGTCGATGACACCGGTGATGTGCGCCAGCCGCAGCGAGAGCGGCGTGTAGGTGCCCACCCGCGCCGCCTGGTACACGATGGTGCTGCGGTAGAAGGCGTGCGGAGCCGACGCCGCGAACGGCAGCAGCGGCACCACGAACGCCGCCACCAGGCCGCCCAGGTACGCGACGAGGCGGCGCCAGGCGCCGGGTGCTTCCTGCCGGGCCGCGGACCGGCAGGCCAGCACCACGATGACCAGCAGCACGAACGCTGGCGCACCCGACCAGAACTTCACCACGCCGGCCAGGCCGATCAGCACGCCTGCCCAGGCCAGCCGCGCCACCGACGGGGCCAGGCGGCCGCGGGAGAACGCCAGGTTCGCCGCGATCAGCACGAGCAGGTTCATCCACGGCTCGAGCAGCAGCGTGTGAGCCGCCGCGATGTCCGAGGGGTAGATGGCCAGGATGAAGCAGGTCAGCGCCGTGACCAGCGTGCCGCGGAAGCGGACCAGGTTTCCCGCGAGCGGGACGCAGGCCACCGATGCCAGCACGGTCAGGACCCGGGCCAGGGCGAGCCCGGCGACGGTGGAGGTGGCCCTGGCGAACAGCGCGACCGGGGACATCAGCAGCAAGATTCCCGGCGGCTGGACGAACGCGAAGTCCTTGTACGGCATGACCCCCTGGGTCAGCCGGATCGCGGCGCCGAGATAGACACCGTCGTCGTATTCGGTGCTCTGGGTCAGGAATCCGGGGCGGCTCAGCGTGAATAGACGCACGGCCAAGGCGAGCACGGTCGCCGCGATCATCACTGACCCGGGCGAGAAGCGCACGAAGGATCGTACTGGCGATCCCGGCGGATTAAGCGTGCTGGTTTTCGTTTCCCCGGAGTTGACACTCACGGGGCGAGACTAGCAGGCCCGCACGTCATGGCGGGCCGTGCGCGGACAAGGCGCACGGCCCGCGCTGGTCTACCTGATCCGTTGCGTGTCGTCGACGTCCGCCGGGACCGTCTCGGTCTCCGCGGGCACCCTGTCGGCGGGCACGTCGTCCACGGGCACCGTCCTGTCGGCGGGCACCCTGCTGTCGGCGGGCACCCTGCTGGCCGGAACTGTGGCGACCGGTTCGGTGGCCACGATGCCAGGCACGGCGGTCAGCCGGCCGGCCGCGAAACCCGCCACCAGCACCATCACGGCACCGAGACCGCCGAAGAAGCCGATCTCCTCCATGGCCCGCATCAGCGTGGTGGTCGAGGCCGGGACGCCCGCCGGAGCCACTGTGGTCCACAGCGGCGCGAGGACGTTGCCGACCACGAACCAGGCACCGGCGACGATGCCGAGCAGGGCGCCGAACAGTTTGACGTGACGGCCTGAGGAGCCCATGAGCATCAGGCCGCCGAGGAATGCGGCCGCACCTGGCAGGATCTCCAGCCACAGGCGGCCCGTGTTGTAGGTCCACGCCTTATCTGGCGTGTATGCGTAATGAAAATAAGGCCCGATAAATGGGATCAAGGCACCCCAGATACCAAGCAGGGCGAGGAGGATTCCGCTCAGCGCGCCTCTGCTCCGCCGTACTAGCAGCATCCCAGCCATTCCTATCACTTCCCATATGAGTAACCGGTCATGCGGGATTACTTCCGTGCCCTACCCTGGGCCGCACGTAGTAATCCAGTCACTCTGGGTAGCATTGTCAGGTTTCCGGGCAAGCCAGGCGTCCCGGGCAGTGGTCATCGGGGGACAAACCGCTCGTCCGGAGTGAGGGATGGGTCACAAGCTGCGGAACTCGGGGGAGCGCCGGAGCGCGTCCGCCACGCGCCTGGTGGTGCTCCAGCCAGTGACCACCCGCAGCACGGGCGGCCCGTCGGCCCGGACCCGGAACACCGAGGCGCCCGGTGAGCTTGCGATAGAGATAGTGGCGCGGGACAGCGGGCTCTTGCGGACCTCGACCCGGCCGTCGCCGTCCCGCTCGACCGTGTACCCGGCGCTCAGCCTGCGCCCGAGCGCCGCCACGACTTCGCCTGGTGTCACGTTCTTCCGCGGCACCCTGACCTTGGGCATGCCAGAAAGGCTACTACGGGGACCGGGTCGGCTCATCAGGTATGCAGCCAGGCGGCCACATGACCGGGCATGGTGCCGTCGCCCGGCAGCGGGCCGGTGCTGAGCAGGATTTCCGCGTGCTCCGGAAGCGGGATCGGCGCGTCGCCGAGGTTGGCGGCCAAGACGAACCCCGGGTCCCTGGCGAAGATCAGCGAGTCCGCCGGGCCGTCCAGCCAGCGCAGCGTTCCCGTGCCCAGCGCCGGCAGGTCACGCCGCAGCCGCAGCGCCGCGCGATACAGGTTCAGGAACGAGCCGGGATCCCCGGATTCGGTCTGGACGCTGTACTGACCCCAGCCCGCGGGCTGCGGCAGCCAGGATGGGGACACCGGCGCGGTCGCTGACCAGGGGAGCGGTATCCGGCAGCCGTCGCGGCCGGGGAACGCGCCCCGCGTGCGGCGGAACGTGGGGTCCTGGCGCGCTTCGTCGGGCAGGTCGGTGACTTCGGGCAGGCCGAGTTCATCGCCCTGGTAGATGTAGGCGGATCCGGGCAGGGCGATCAGCAGGAGCGCGGCCATCCGGCCGGCCTCGGCGCCGCCGAAGCGGGTCACCGGCCGGACGACGTCATGGTTGCCGATGACCCACGGCGCCCGGGAACCGCCGGCCAGCGCGAGCCCCGCGTCGATCGCGCCGCGCAGCGCGGTCGCGTTCCACGGCGTCTGCAGCAGCTGGAAGTTGAAGACCTGCGGCAGGCCATCGGCCCGCAGGTAGGGGAGCAGCGTCTCGGGAACGTCGTACCAGACTTCCCCTACCGCGGTCCGCGGCCCGGGGAAGTCACCGGGCCGATACGACTCCAGGATGGCGCGCCAGGACGGATAGAGCTCGTGCAGTTCGGCGCGGTGGTGATGCGCGCTCGGCGCGTGCAGCGGCGAGTCCGGCGGCATGTCCGGCAGCCCTGGGTCCTTGAACATGCTGTTCGCGACGTCGATCCGGAGGCCGGCCGCGCCCCGGTCCAGCCAGAACCTGATCACATCGGTGAAGAACAAGGGAACGTCCGGGTGCTGCCAGTTCCAGTCGGGCTGGCTGGAGTCGAACAGGTGCAGGTACCACTGCCCGTCGGCGACACGAGTCCAGGCGTGCCCGCCGAACATCGAACGCCAGTTGTTCGGCGGCTGGTCGCCGGTGCCTTCGCGGAACAGGAACATATCCCGCTCCGGGCTGCCCGGTCCGGCGGCCAGCGCCGCCTGGAACAGCGGATGCTCGATCGAGCAGTGGTTCGGCACGATGTCGACGATCACCCGGATGCCATGCCCGGCCGCCTCCTTGATCAGGGCGTCGAAATCCGTGAGGGTGCCAAGGCGCGGGTCGACCGCGCAGTAGTCACTGACGTCGTAGCCGCCGTCGGCGAGCGGAGACGGATAGAACGGCGTGAGCCAGAGCGCGTCCACGCCGAGTTCGGCGAGGTAGGGGAGTTTTGACCGGACGCCGTTCAGGTCCCCGATGCCGTCCTCGTCGGTGTCGGCGAAGCTGCGCGGATACACCTGGTAGACCACCGCGTCTTCCCACCACTCGCTCACCGCGCCCCCTTAACACCCGCTTTTTGTCGCATCCTAGAACAAATGGGGTCATGCGCGGCAGTCGATTAGACCTGCCGGTCCGGGCCGGCGTTCAGGTGGTGCTGCAGGAAGCGCACCTGACGCCGGAGTAGTTGCTCGGTGATCGCCTGGTCCATGGCCTGGTGCCCGACTCCGGGCAGGAGCAGCACTTCGTGCGGGCGGCCCGCGGCGAGCAGCGCGCTCGACATCCGCAGGGTGTTCGCCGGGAACACGTTGCTGTCCGCGAGGCCGTGCACGAGCAGCAGCGGCCGGGACAGCGCTGGTGCCTCGCGGATCAGCGAGCAGGCCTCGTACCGTTCGGGGAACGCGGCGGGATGACCGAGGAACCGCTCGCGCCACGGCGCGTTGTACAGATGCTGGTCGGTCACGCCAGCCCCGGCCACCGCGACGTGGAACACGTCCGGCCGCCGCAGCACGGCCACGGTTGCCAGCGCACCGCCGAATGACCAGCCGCGGATGCCTACTCGGCTCAGGTCGAGTTCCGGGTGCAGGCGTGCCGCCTCGTGCACGGCGCTGACCTGGTCGTCGAGCACCGGGCCGAATAGCAGGCCGTGGACCTCGCGTTCCCACTCGGGTCCGCGCCCTGGCGTGCCGCTGCCGTCGGCGACCAGCACAGCGAAGCCCTGCTCGGCGAACCACTGGGACACCAGGCAGCGCCAGGTCAGCTCCGCCGTGACCCGCTGCCTGCCCGCACCGCCGTACGGATCGGCGAGCACAGGAAGTTGCCCGTCGCCTGGCTTGTACCAGGACGGCAGGTAGAGCGTGGCGCGCAGCTCGCGCGGTCCCAGGACGAGCGCGCTGGCGTGGACGTCGAGCACTGGACGTTCGGCCAGCGACGCGACCGGGACGGACGGCTTTCCCTCGCGCGACACCGTGGCCCGCCCGCCAGGCCGGCCAGCGCCCCTCGCCACCCGGACCAGGACCCCGGCTCGCTGCGTGCCCCAGTGCACCGCGGCCTCGTCAGTCAGCCGCCGGAGACCACCGCCGGAGCGGTACGTCCACAGTTGCGTCACCACCGGATCCTGCGACGCCGTGAACAGCACCTCATCCCCGTCCATGTCGAGATCCCCGTTTATGTCGAGCACGGCACGGAGCTGGAGGCCCGGAGGCGTCACTGGCACCCCGTCCGCGGTCAGATGCCGGGTTCCGGCGATGTCGGCGTGCGCGAGCACCGTGCCGGAACTGGTCCGCGCCGGAATACCGGGCACAAGCTGGACCCAGCGGTCGTCGCGCTGCTCGTGCAGGATGCTGGTCTGGCCGCTTTCCGCGTCGATCGCCAGGAACCGCACGGTGCACTGGTCGCGAGACTGCACGACGGCAAACGGGCCGTGCGCGTCCCAGCCGGCACCAGGCACGTACTCGAACCCATCCCGGTCCCAGCGCACCTGTGTCCGCGAACCATCCAGCCCCGCGATCCACAGCGTGACCTCGGCGTTGGCGGTCCCCGCCGCCGCGTACCGCACCGCGCGCGGCGCGGTCGCGGGGCTGGCCGTGTCGGCGACGTACCAGACCCCGACGCCGGAGGAGTCCACCCGCGCCACCAGCAGCCGGTCACCGCCGGGCGCCCACCAGTATCCGCGCCGGCCGCCGGGCGCGGCCGTCCCCGTGTGCTCGGCGATACCCGCCGTGACATCGGGCCCGCCGGGATCCATGAGCAGACGGTCACCGGTCCCGTCCGCTTCGATCACCCGCAGGGCGCCCCCGCTCACGTACGCGATCCGCCGGCCGCGGGGATCCGGTCGCGGATCGGTGACCGGCTCGACGGCCGCCAGGCACCGCGCGTCCCGGTGATCCGGCCCGGAAACGACCCACAACCGTCCGTCCAGCGCGAACGCGATCAGCTCGCCCGCCCCGTCCGTGGCGTAACCGCCGATCGCGAGGCCCGTAGTCGCGTGGCCGTCGGTCGCGTGGCCGTCGGTCGCGTGGCCGGTGGTCGCCACGGTCAGCTCGGCTGGGTCGGCGAGGACGCGCTCGGTTCCCGATGACAGGTCCAGTGCCCACAGGCACGTCACCGGGTCATCGTCAGCCCGGCTGCGCAGGTACAGCACGGCCGATCCGTCGCCGGTGATCGTGAACTGGTCAGGCACGCCCAGCGTGAACAGCCGCGTCCGGACCAGCTGAGCGGGGAGGGATTCCATGTTCGACATATTTTCAGATGGTACCAAGCTATCGAACGGTTGAGCGTTCGCGACGATGGCGCGGGACCGGCCTGCCGGACCATCCGCGGCTTTGTCACCCGTTACATTGCCCTGTCACCCGTACTCGCGGGTAGATATGGCTTTTGTCCCGATCTTGACCACGCGAACGGGTGACAAAGCCGGCTAACGGGTGACATTGAGCCCGGCGATCACACTCGCCCTCGCTCGACCATGCCCACCGCTACCCTCACCGCCACACGCCCGCCGTTGGAGCGGCCCATGTGCCTTATGTCGCCGACCTTGGGTCCAGGGCCACCCGGATCTCCCCGTCCTCGACATGATCGTGCGCGTGGCGTTCCGGAAACCCGGAACGCCACGCGCACGATCATGCCCCCACCGCCACGCGATGGGCGGTTCGTCC
>DASXDG010000433.1:0-4710 GCA_036490795.1 Streptosporangiaceae bacterium | reverse complement strand
GCAGCTTCCCGCCGCTGAGCACGGCGACCCGGTGCCCCATCGTCATCGCCTCCACCTGGTCGTGCGTCACGTAGACGGTGGTGATGCCGAGGCGGCGCTGCAGCTCGGCGATCTGGCTGCGGGTCTGCACCCGCAGCTTCGCGTCGAGGTTGGACAGCGGCTCGTCCATCAGGAAGACCTTCGGCTCCCGCACGATCGCCCGGCCCATGGCGACGCGCTGCCGCTGGCCGCCGGACAGTGCCTTGGGCTTGCGCTCGAGCAGCGAGTCGTCGAGGTCGAGGATGCGGGCGGCCTCGCGGACCCGGCGGTCCCGTTCTTCCTTGTGCACGTGCTGCATCTTCAGCGCGAACCCCATGTTCTCCGCGACGGTCTTGCTCGGGTACAGGGCGTAGTTCTGGAACACCATGGCGATGTCCCTGTCCTTCGGCTCCACGTCGCTGATGTCGCGGCCGGCGATCTCGATCCGGCCACCGTCGAGCGGCTCGAGTCCGGCGAGCATCCGCAGCGCCGTGGTCTTACCCGAGCCGGACGGCCCGACGAGGACCATGAACTCGCCGTCCTTGATGTCGAGGTCGAGCGCGTCGACGGCAGGGGCGACGCCCTTGGCGTAGACGCGGCTCGCGCCTACGTACTTAACTCCAGCCATTGGCGGACCTCCGTGAAGCGCGCACTCGTTCTGAGTGAGGAATCCTTTGATCTTCCGCGCGCCCGGCAGAATGGCGGGTTTTGCCATCGGGCGCGCTTCGGGGGGTACGGGGGGTCGTCCCGGTGCCTGTCACTTGATTGCCCCCATCGACAGGCCGCGGACCAGGGAGCGCTGCGCGATCCAGCCCACGATGATCACCGGGACGGAAGCGACCGTGGCCGCCGCGCTCAGGTGCGCGATGTACAGGCCTTCCTGTGGGACGGAACTGATCAGGAACATCGGCATGGTCGCGGCGTTCGTGACCGTGAGGTTGAGCGCCAGGAACAGCTCGTTCCAGGCGAAGATGACGCAGATCAGCGCCGTGGACACCAGGCCGGGGCTCACGACAGGCATGATGACCTCGGTGATCTCCCTGATCCGGCCGGCGCCGTCCAGCCGCGCCGCCTCGAGCATCTCGCTGGGGACCTCGAGCATGAACGAGCGGATCATCCAGATCGCGAGCGGCAGGTTCATGGCCGCGTAGAGGATGATCAGCAGCCAGATGCTGTCGAGCAGGTGCGTCTTGAGCGCGATCACGTAGAGCGGGCCGATCGCCGCGACGACCGGCAGCATCTTGGTGGAGATGAAGAAGAACAGGCCGTCGCGCCACTTGCCCACCGGGCGGATCGACAGCGCGTACGCGGCGGGGAGCGCGAGCACAAGCACCACGATGGTGGAGCCGATCGTCGCGATCGCCGAGTGCTCGATGTACGGGTCCATGCCGTTGAAGACCAGCCGGAACTCCGCCAGCGTGGGGCTGAAGGTGAACTTGGGCGGCCAGGTCTCCGCGGCGGACTCCGGCTTGAACGCCGTGATCACCATCCACAGCACGGGGATGAAGAAGCCAATGCCCACCACCCAGCCGAGCACCGTCCAGCCCGCCAGACGGGACATCTCGCGGGCACGGCGACCCCGCCTGGGAGCGACTGGCGCCTGTTCCGGCGCCGGGGCGGGTGCCGGAGCGTCGGCTAGAGCCGTCACTTTGCCTCCTCGAACTGGAAGACGCGGGCGAACATCCGCAGCGCGAAGCTGGCCACGATGAGCGTCAGGATGACGGTCACCACACCCGCCGCGGCCGCCCCGCCGATATCGAAGGCGTAGGTCACCTTCTGGTACAGGTAGAAGGGCAGGGTGGTGGTGGTCGTGCCCGGGCCGCCGTTGGTCATCAGCTTCACCTGGTCGAACGCGGTCACCAGGTAGATCGAGCCGAGCAGGACGCCGAGCTCGATGTACGGGCGCAGGTGGGGCAGGGTGAGCTCGCGGAACGTCGCCCACGCGCTGGCCCCGTCGACCTTGGCGGCCTCAAGGGTGTCCTGGGCCTGGCCTTGGAGGCCCGCCAGCACGATGAGCGTCATGAACGGGGTCCACTGCCAGATCATCACCACGATCACCGACCCGTAGGCGTGCGTGGTCAGCCAGGCGACGTGGTTGACGCCGAACGGTTCGAGCAGCCAGTTGAGCAGTCCGAAGTTCGGGTCGAGCATCGGGCCGGTCCAGATCAGCGCCGCGGCAGCGGGCATGACCAGGAACGGCGTAATGATGAGCGTCCTTACTATGCCGCGGCCAAGGAACTTCTTGTCCAGCAGGACCGCGAGCAGGATGCCGAGGATCATCGCAACGATCACGGCGATCGCCGTCATGGTCACCGAACGCCACAGGGCGCTGCGGAAGTTGGGGTCGGTGAACACTTCCTTGTAGTTGGCGACCCCGTTCCAGCGCGCACCGCCGGGCAGGTTATAGAAGTAACTGTGGAAGCTGTACCAGAGCGTCACCAGGAAGGGGACCTGGGTGACGACGATGGTGAAGATCAGCGCGGGCAGCAGCGGGAGGCGCAGCTGCCAGCGCTCGCGCCGGCCCACCCCCCGCGGCCGGAGCCCGGTCGCGGGGGGCGAGGAGACGTCCTCAAGAACGGCCATGTTCTCGGTTGTCCCTGCGTTAGTTAGTGCCGGACAGTTCTTGCGGCGTGTAAGCCGAGGCCGCGGACTGGGCCGCCGATATCGCCTGGCTCACCGATTCCGTGCCCGCGATCGCGCCGGCGATCTGCTGGCCGACCGTCATGCCGAGGGTTTCGAACTGGGGGATGTCGACGTACTGGACGCCGACGTAGGGCACCTTGTTCACCGTCGGGTGATCAGGATCGGTGCCGTCGATGGACTGAAGCGTGATGTTGGCGAACGGTGCCGCGGCCTTGAGGTAGCTGGGATTGCTGTAGAGCGAGGTCCGGTTGCCTGGCGGCACCGCCGACCAGCCGTACTTCTGCGCCACGAGGGTGTCGTATTGCTTAGAGGTGGCCCAGGAGATCCACTTCCAGGCGGCACTCTGGTCGTTCACGCCCTGCGGGATGCCGAGGGACCAGGACCAGAGCCAGCCGGAGGAAGAGGTCTTCTCGGTCGGCGCGAAGGCGTAACCGGTCTGGGCGTAGATCGACGGGAACTCGCCCGCGATCGAGGTCGCTGCCACCGTGGCGTCGTACCACATCGCGCACTTGCCCTGGCCGTACAGCGTCAGCAGCTGGTTGAAGCTGTCGTTGGAGGCACCGGGCTCGCCGTACTGCTTGACCAGGTTGACGTAGAAGTTGATGGCCGCCGTGGTCGCGGGCGAGTTGAGCTGGGCCTGCCAGCTGGTGTTGTACCACTCGCCGCCGAAGGTGTTAATCACCGTGTCGAGGGCGGCCATATTGTCACCCCAGCCCGCCAGGCCGCGCAGGCAGATGCCCGAGACCTTGCCCGGCTGGTTCAGCTTCGCCGCCGCGGCCTGGACCTGATCCCAGGTCGGGTGTTCCGGGAGGGTAACCCCGGCCGCCTTGAGCAGCGTCTTGTTGTAGTAGAGCATCGACGACTCGCCGTAGAACGGCGCGGCGTACAGGTCGCCGTTGTAGGACAGCGCCTTGGCCACCGGGGGCAGCAGGTCGGCGGCGTCGTAGGACGGGTCGCTGGCGATGTACTGCTTGGTCAGGTCGACCAGCCAGTTGTTCTTGGCGAACAGCGGCGCCTCGTACGGGCCGATCATGACGGCGTTGAACGAGTTGCTGTGCGTGCTGACGTCCTTCTCGATCGCCGCCCGCAGGTCGCCTTCGGTATAGGTGGCGAACTTGACCGTGATGCCGGGGTTTTCCTTCTCGAATACCGACTGGGTCAGCGGGATCATCTGACCGGTGACCAGCGGGTTGGACACCACCGCGACCGTCACCGTGCCGGTACTGCTGTTGCTGCCGCTCGCGGCGTTGCCGCCGCTGCTCGAGCCGCCGCCGCTTGAGCACGCGGCGGCCGCCGTCACCACGGCGGCCGCGCAGGCCGCGGCGGCCAGTCGGCGCTTTCTGAACCTGGTCCCGAACCTGGACGAACTCATGTATTGAACCTCCGCTATGCTCATTTGAGCGGGTCGTTGCTCAGATGTGCTTGCCATCACAGTGAACTCGCGGCTAGGCAATGTCAAGAAAAGCTGCAAATATGAGATAAGTGCGCTCAAATGAGCACACGACGGAGGCGTAAATGGCCAGCTTGTCTGCGGACCGGCCGTCCGAAGTTGTCCTGGCCGCGCGGGTTGCGCGGCAGTTCTACCTGGAGGGCGTCTCCAAAGTCGACATCGCGGACCGGCTGGGAATCAGCAGGTTCCGTGTCGCCCGGCTACTCGATTCCGCGCGGGAGAGCGGGCTGGTCCGCATCGAGATCGGCCTGCCGGGCGGCGCGCTCGACGCCGGGCTCTCGGCCGAACTCTGCTCGGTCTTCGGCCTGCGGCACGCGTTCGTGTTCAACTTTCCTTCTGACGGGTCGCCCTTGCGCCAGCGCCTCGGCGAGGCGGCCGGCCAGGTGCTGATGGACCTGATCACGCCCCGCGACGTGCTCGGCCTGACCTGGTCACGGACGCTGAGCGGGCTCACCGCCGCGCTCACCCAGCTGCCGCCGTGCCCGATCGTCCAGCTCACCGGGGCGGTGCCGCCGCCGGACGGCAGGGACCTGCTTGAGCTGGTCCGCGGCGTCGCCCGCGTGGGCGGCGGTACCGCCCACGTGTTCTACGCGCCGATG
>DASXDG010000432.1:0-11089 GCA_036490795.1 Streptosporangiaceae bacterium | reverse complement strand
CCCAAGTGGGTCAGGCGATGTTGTGGCGCTGGGCGTAGGCGATCGCTGCCACCCGGTCACGCGAGCCGGTCTTGGCGAAGATCCGGTTGATGTGCGTCTTTACCGTGTGGTTGCTGAGGAACAGGCGCCCGGCGATCTCCGGATTGTTCAGGCCCCGGCCGATCAGCGCGAGGATCTCGACCTCGCGGTGGGTGAGGCCGTCCGGCGGTTCCGGGAGCTGGGCGGTGTCCGCGGCGGGCGGCGGCGGGGCCGATGGGGCAGACGTGGCCGCGAGCAGGGCGGCGTGCACGCGGGGATCGAGGACGGTCAGGCCGTCGGCGGCGGCACGCAGGGCGGCCGCGATCTCGGCGCGGTCCGCGTCCTTGGTGAGGTAGCTGCGTGCGCCCGCGCGCAGCGCCTCGAGCACGGACTCGTCGTCCACGTAGGTGGTGAGCACGACGATGGCGACGTCGGGGTGCTCGGCGACCAGGCGGCGGGTGGCGCCGATGCCGTCAAGCACCGGCATGTGCAGGTCGAGCAGGATCGCGTCCGGATGCTGTTCGGCGACGAGCGCCAGCGCCTGTTCCCCGTCCGCGGCTGCGCCGGCCACCTCGATACCGGAAAGCCCGCTGAGCAACTGCACCAGGCCTTCGCGGACGATCGCCTGGTCGTCGGCGATCACGATGCGCAGGGCGGTCATCAGGCGATCACGTCCTCGGCGGCGATCGGGATTTCGGCGGTTACGGCCCACTCATTGTCGCGCGGGCCGGCCTGTAGCGTACCGTTCAGCAGCCGCAGCCTCTCCCCCATGCCGGTCAGCCCGTACCCTCCGGTGAGCCCCGGCTTCCTGTCCGTTACGACCGCTCCGCTGGTGTGGTTGACGACAGCCAGCCGGACGCCGGTGTCCGTGTAGTCGAGGTGGACCGTGACCTGCTGGCCCGGTGCGTGTTTGGCGGCGTTGACCAGCGCCTCCTGGCCCGCGCGCAGGAGCGCGAGCGAGGCGTCGGGCGGCAGTGGCCTGACCGTGCCCGAGGTCTCGAACGTGACCGGTACCCGGTAGCTCTGCTGGTGTGTGTCCACGACGCCCGCCAGTTCCTCGGCGAGCGGGAGCGAGTCCACCCGCAGCGCGTGCACGGCGCGCCGGGTCTCGGTCAGGCCGTCCGCGGCTATCCGCTGCGCGGTGGACAGCGCCTCGACCGCCCGGCCGACGTCTCCCTGGTCGGTCAGCATCGACTTGGCCGACTGGATCTGGATGCCCAGCGCGCCGAGGGAATGCGCGAGCACGTCGTGGATCTCGCGGGCTATGCGGGACCGCTCGTCGAGGACATCGACACGGCGCTGCTCGGCCTGCAGCCGCTTGTGCTGTTCGAGCAGAGCGGCGGCCTGTTCGGCCTGCACCCGGTAGGAACGCCGGTTCCTGCCCCACAGCACGCACGAAATGAGCAGCGCCGGGTATCCGCCCAGCGTTCCCAAGGTGCTGTGGGTAAATGGCCCCGCGATCCAGATCGGGAGCATGCCGGCCGCCGCGATCACGATGGGGATCGGCATTTCGATGTCGGTGCCGGCCACCATCGCCGCTATGGCGGCGAACACGACCAAGGTCTGCCCGCCGCCCGTGGTAGCCGCGGCCAGGCCGCCGCCGACGGCCATAACGCCCAACGAGACAGGCACGCCATAGGCCCGGTAACGCGGGGCTATATCGAAGTAGACATTCGCCAGCAAGGCAGCCCCGATCATCGCGAAACAGGCGATCTGGACGGCGCGCTGCGGATGCGAGGTAGGTGGGTTGATCAGGGCTAGCAGACCGATCGCCACGTAGGCCGTGGCTCGCATCAGCCAGAAAACCCTTGTCATGGGATTAGTATCGCGCCGAGCGGTCGCCGAACGCGCCAAGCCAGGACATGGCCAACTCCTTCAGTAGCGGAACCTGACCCTCCTGAGGCTACGGACCAGCCAGGTACCACCGCGTCAGCCCGCGGGACCACCCCCGGTACCAAAACACCTGGTACCGCGGACTAGTGCACAGCCAGGAACGGCTCCAGGCCCTTCCTCGTGGCAAGCACGATCAGCCGGTCTCCGGCGGTGAGCAGATAACCCCGGTGCGGCGACCAGTCCAGCCCGGAACCACCCGCTACTTGCAGGGCGAGCACGCGAACGTGCCCGTCCTGTTCGGTGTCGGTGATGAAGCTCCCGGCCAGTCCCGGCTGGTCCGCGATCGCGATGTCGGCGATCAGCAGCACGTGGCGGCCGACCGCGATCGTGCGCAGCACCTGGTGCTCGAGCATCGCGGCGGCGAACGCCGGCGCCGCCAGGTAAGGAACGCTGCGGGAGATCGTGTTGCCGATCGTCTCCTGCAGCCGCTCGGCGAGGTCGTCGTCGGTGAGCCGCAGCACCACCCGCAGGTCCTCGCGCAGCGACCTGGCCAGCAGCCCGGTCTCCAGGTTCACGATGTCCTGGCTGGTCACCGACACCAGCGCGACGCAGGTTTCCAGGCTCGCCTCGCGCAGCGTCTCCTCGCGGAACGCGTCACCGATCACCACCGGCAGGCCGAGTTGGCGGGCCATCGCGATGCCCGAGGCCTCCGGCCTGTTGTCGATGCACACCACGTCGAAACCCAGGTCGTGCAACTGCCCGGTCACGCTCGTGCCGACGTTGCCGAGACCGACCACGATGACGTGACCACCCGGCGGCCGGGGCGCGCGGCGCACCGAGCCAGTCAGCCGCGCGCCGACAATCAGCGCGGTCACCACCGGGAGGATCGCCAGCCCGTCAATGGTGAGCAGCACCTGCGCGATCTTTTCCGCACCGGTGTCGCCAGGCTTGGTGAATGCCGACCCGGTCATGTCCATCAGCGTCAGGTACACCACGTTGCCGAACGAGTTGTAGACGGTCGCGAGCAACGAGCCCCCGGCCACCACCAGCGCCAGCAGTATCCCGAACACCAGCCCGTACCTGTGCCACACCAGCTTTCGCAGCATCCCGCCCAGGGCGCGGAGCGGGTCGCGGCGCCTGGTCAGCGGGTCGCGCGGGGTACCGTCCGCTACGGCCAGCACCAGGTCCGCGCCGACGGTGCCGGGCGGGAGCAGCCGGGGCGAGTCCTCGGGCGGCGTGACCAGCCCGCACATCACGTGGCTGGCCGCCACGTCGGCGGGCCGCGCGACGTACAGCGTGCGCCGCTGGACGCGGACATGGCTGGGCGCGGGCTCGCCCAGCGCGGCCGCGACGAACGACGGCGCGGACATCGCGGTGCCGGACAGCACCGTGCAGTCGGGGAACAGCAGCCGGATGTGGTCGCCGAGGCGGCGGTTGAAGATGGCCAGTATCAGCCGCAGACGCGGGTTCAGCTCCTGTGCGCGCAGGCCCGCGTGGAAGTTGCCCACGTCGTCCTGCCACACCACGGCCAGTGCCCGCGCCGACTGAACGCCGGCGTCGGTGAACGCCGCGACGGTCAGCTCGGGATGTTCACGCACCCGCACCCCGCGCAGGGCGCTGATCTGCGGCCCGTGATTGCGCTGCTTGGACGGCAGCACCACGGTCACCTGCTCGCCGAACGTGGACGTCAGTTCCGAGGTGATGCGAAAGGCCAGCGGGCCGTCGCCGCAGACGATCAAATGCGCATCACGTGGCATATCCGCCAATCGTAGTTTTATTCATAACTGACCGTGGTACTTCAGCCAGGCAAACTGCTAACGTGCCCCCTGACTATGGACAGCGGGGAGGGCGAGCATGGCCGGGATGATCTTCTTTACCGACAATTACCAAGATCACAGCACCAACGACGGGTACCAGTTCGAGTTCTTCTGCCGACGCTGCGGCAACGGGTATTCGTCGTCGTTCCAGCACTCCGTCACCGGCTTCGGCGGCCGCCTGCTGCGACTGGGCGGTGACGTGGTGGGCGGCACGCTCGGCGAGAAGGCGTCACAGCTCGGCTTTGACGCCGAGTGGATGCGCTCCGGCGTCCAGGGCTCGACCAGGGACAAGGCGCTCGCGCACGCCGTCGAGGAAATGAAGCCGTACTTCGACCAGTGCCACCGCTGCGGCCAGTGGGTCTGCGGGCAGATCTGCTGGAACGCCGAACGCGGGATGTGTGTCACCTGCGCGCCGAAGCTGGACCAGGAGATCGCCGGCCTGCAGGCCGCAGCCCAGGTCAACCAGCTGAACCAGAAGATCCAGGCCCAGGACTGGACCCAGGGCATCAACACCCACGACCAGGCCACCGGCCTGTGCTCGTCCTGCGGCCAGGAAAGCGGTGGCGGGAAGTTCTGCCAGGCCTGCGGCCATCCGCTGGCCGCGGCGCAGGACGCCGCGACCCAGAAGTTCTGCGGGAACTGCGGCACGCCGCTGAACGGCGCGAAGTTCTGCGGCGAGTGCGGGACGCCTGCGGGGTGAGCGTTTACCGGCTGGTCTCCCCGGCGGGCCAGGCGGCGGAGAACGGCGAGGCCGACGTGTCGGTGACCGGCGGCGCGCTCGTTGTGGCGCCGTCACCTGCTGCCGGGCCGGCGGGTGCGGTGCTGCGGGTGCCGTTCGGGCAGATCGCGTCGGTGAGCGAACCCGAGCCGTTCGTCGTGCGGGTCGCCTTCACCGACGGCGGCGCCGTCGAGCTCAGCCGCCTGGGCGTGATGCGGACCCAGTTGCTCGCCGAAATCCGCGACGGCATGGATTCGGTGACCGGCGCAGTGGGTGCGGCGGATACGTTCCAGGCCTGGTGCGGAGAAGCGGCGGCCCGGGTCAGGGTGTACGACGACTGCTTCATGGTCGACGACGCCCGGATCGGCTTCTCGTTCGTCACCGACGTGGTGGTGAAGGACTACGCGGTGACCGTGTCGGTGGCCGGCCGGGAGCCGCTGGCACTCACCAGGCTTGGCCGGCAGAGCACGGAGCTGGCCGGGCTGCTGAACCAGCGGCTCGGCGAGGCGCGCGTCCGGACGGCGTCGTTCTTCGGCTCGCTGCTGCCCGGGCTCGGCCCGTCGCAGGCTCGGTCGGTTGCCGCGGCATTGCGCGACGGGGTCGCGGTGCCGACCCGCGACCTCGACCTCGTCCACCCGGAGCTGAGCGGCACCCTGCTGCGGGTCGCGACGCTGCCGGACCGGTCGGCGGCGGTCACCTGGCTAGCGGAGCGGACTGAGATCGCGATCGGGTTCAAGCAGGTCGCTACGGTCCGGCGGCCCGCGATCGGTGTGGAACCGTGGCACGACCACGCGGCTCCGCCGCACATCGGCTCGCACGAGAGCCCAGCCGGCCTCTTCCAGCCGGGCGCAGCAGGCATGCTGGCCGCCGGCCTGATGTCCGACCTAGGTGCCGGCGGGCTCGGCCCGGGCGGAGGGCCCGGACCCGTCGGGCTCGGCTATACGGACAGGCTCGGCCCGGGCGGAGGGCTCGGACCGGGGTTCGGCTTTACGGATGGGCTCGGCGCGTTCGGCGAGTACTGGGCGTTCCGGGCGCTCGGCGCGGGCATGAACAGTGCGGGCATGAACAGTGCGGGCATGAACGGGCGTCAGCAGCGGCCAATGGCATCCAGGCCGGACGTCACCAGAGGGCTGCTCACCCCGTCCGCCGACGACCCGTCAGCCCTGACCGTCAGCGGCGCGGAACCCACCGTGCTCGCATTCGTGCTGTGCGCCGCTCGCGGCCGGGTGATCTACGAGGTACTCAACCAGGCCGAACCGGATACGTATGTGTTCGCGGCCGACGAGGATGGCGGGCTGAGCACGCTGAACCGGGCGCTGGACGAGACTGGTTTCGCGCCGGAGTCCGGCACCGGCCCGCTCGCCCGCTCGCCCAGCGACCGTATCCCGCACGACGATCACTGGCGCGAGAGGATCATGAGCCTGCTATCTGCCTAGAGGCAGATGATCGTGCGCGTGGCGTTCCGGCCATCCGGAACACCACGCGCACGATCATGAAAGCGGACACGCTCGGCATCGTCATCAACGCGGAAGATAAGTCCAACACGGAAGAAATACCTGCTCACAGCATGGTTTTTTACCGCGTTGGAGTGATCCTCCGCGTTATTGCCCGGCGGGCCGGCCGACGAGGCGGACACTAACCGGGTCGGTGCGCATTTGTGCCGATGTGTCCGCGCTGCGCTTACTCCGTGCGCTGGGTGGGTGGGCGCGCGCGAGGCGCCGGCGGGTGAGGGCCCGGCGGGAGAGGCCCTGACGGGAGAGGCGCCGGCGGGAGAGGCGCCGGCCGGCGAGGCGCCGGCGGGCGGGGTGCTGCTCTTGTGCCGCGTTCGGTGGTAGATGAGTGCGCTGGTCGCGACCAGCAGCGGGTACACCAGGTAGACGCCGGACATGACCAGCAGAATGGCCACGAAGACCAGGGCCGCTATCGCCGATCCGCGCGCCTTGCCACGCGGGAGCAGGCGGATCGCCGCGACCACGCCGACCGCGTAGACGGTGACGAACAGGCTGGTCGCCATCAGCACCAGCGGCTGCGTTCCGACTCCGACGGCGAGGTCGACGAGGAGCGCGCCGAGCGCCAGCGTGCCCAGCAGGCCGAGACCGCGCCTGGGCACCTCGCCCGTCTGGCTGCCCCGCCCGAACCACGACGGGAATCCGCCGTCACGGCCGAGCGCGGCGCCCAGCCGTGACGTGCCCGCGTAGTAGGCGTTCGCGGCGCCAAGGGTGAGCAGCAGCGCGGCCGCCGCGGCCAGGATCTTGCCGTTCCCGCCGAGGCCCGCGGCCAGCAGGTCGGCGAGCGGCGCGGTCGCTGTGGCCGCGCCTCGGCCCAGCACCGCGATGGTCACGAAGGCCACCGCGAGGTAGAGCGTGCCGACCACGACCACCGCTACCGCGGTCGCCTTCGGCACGTCCCTGGCCGGATCCCGGAATTCCGCGGTGAGGTAGGTCACCACCTCCCAGCCGACGAAACACCACACGAGCAGTTCCGTCGCGGACCCCACCGCCAGCCAGCCATGCGGGGCGAACGGGCGCAGGTTGCTCATCCTGGCCGACCGCAGCGACAACCCGATCGCGGCGAGCAGGAACGCCACCAGGACCCCGCCGAGGACAAGCTGCACTCGTCCGGTCAGCTTCACCCCGAACGCGTTGCCCAGCGGGACCGCGATCAGCAGTGCGATAGCCGTCCCGTCAGTGATCCCGGTGCCGCCGTTGGTGGCCGCCGCCAGGTAGGCACCGACCCACAGCGCGGCGGCCGGCGCGGCCACCGGGATCGCGAAGAAGAAGCACCAGCCGACCACTGTCGCGGCCCGGTCGCCGAACGCGAGCCGGACATAGGTGGCCACGCCGCCGGCGTCCGGATACCGCGCGCCCAGCGCCGCGAACGTGGCCGCCAGCGGCGCCGATATGATCGCCAGGCACAGCCAGGACAGCAGCGAGGCGGGCCCGGCCACCTTGGCGGCCAGGGCCGGCAGCGCGATGATCCCGGTGCCGAGCACCGCGCCGGTATAGAGCGCGGTCCCCTGCAGCACGGTGAGCCGCCGGCCGCTCGCCGCCGCTTCAGCTGGCATAATCCGAGATCTTAGTTTCCGGTACTGACATTTCGGCCAGGTACGGATGCGGCGGAAGCACCGGTGTTAGTTATGAGATAGATCCGAAGGTGGGGATGCCGGACGAGATCGTCGCGACGACCCGGACCTTGCCGAGATCGGCGGCGAGCGGATTGCCGTCCAGGACGGTGAGGTCGGCGAGCTTGCCCGGCTCGATCGTGCCGAGTTCATGTTCGCGGTGCATGGCGAAGGCGGCGTTGCGGGTGTAGAGGGCGAGCGCCCGGGCCGGGGTCAGGCACTCGGCGGGGCCGAACGGGCGGCCGGTGCCGGTCCGGCGGGCGACCGCGTCGCGGATGCCGAGCAGCGGATCGGGGGTGATGACCGGCGCGTCGGAGGAGCCCGCCACGATCAGGCCCGCGTCCAGCCACGACCGGAACGCGTACAACTCCTCGCTCGTGTCCGGGAATGCCTCCGCGAACCCGTCGCCCAGCGTGGAGATGAAGCCGGGCTGGCTGGCGATGACCACCCGCTGTCGTGCCGCACGGGCGCGCAGCGCTGGGTACAGCGAGCCGCCGTGCTCGATACGGTGGCGGCGCGGGTTGCCGTTCACGGTGATGTGCTCGAACGCGTCCAGCGTGGTCTCGATCGCGCGGTCGCCCTGTGCGTGCACGCAGACCTGGAGACCGCGTTTGGCGAGGCCGGTGACCATCGCGGTCAGCACGTCGCGGTCGAAGGAAAGGATGCCGCTGCCGTAGGGAGGCACCGGATAGGTGCCGTGGATGGCCGCGGTTCGGCTGCTCATCCCGCCGTCGGCCCAGATCTTGGCGGCGCTCGCGGTCAGGTAGGCGGACCGGGTGCCCTTCAGCCCGGACGTCTCCAGCCACTCCGTCTCGTCGTGCACGACCATCGCGTATACCCGCTGGCTGAGCGCCCCCGCCTCGTCCGCCTCGGCGAACGCGGTCAGCGTGGTGCGGCGGGAATCGGCGTCGCAGACCGCGGTGAGGCCCAGGGCGGCGAGCCGCCGCCCCGCGTTCCGGGCCAGCGCGACACGCTCGGCCGCGGACATCGCGGCGATGTCGCGGGCCATGTTGTGCTCCAGCAACGCGAACATGGGCCGCTCGAAGAGCACGCCGTTCAGGCGGCCGAGGTCGTCGCGGCCGAGCGCACCGCCCGGCGGGTCGGGCTGGTCGTCGGTGAAACCGGCCTCGCGCAGCGCGGCGCTGTTCAGCACGCAGGCGTGCAGTGAGGTGTGATAGAGCACGGCCGGGCGATCGGGGACGGCCTGGTCGAGTTCGGCGCGGGTCGGGTGCCGGTTCTCGCGGAGCTTGTACTCGACGTACCCCGCGCCGGTCACCCAGCCGGTTCCCGTGCTGCTCGCCTCGCGTAGGCGAGCCTGGATGGCGGGGATGTCGGGAGCGGCGGGCTGGCCGCAGTCGGCGGCGGAGGCGAGGTAGCCGACGTCGGTGATGTGGCAGTGCGCGTCGATCAGGCCGGGGACGACCGTGGCGCCGTCCAGATTGATCCTGGTGGGGTTCGTTTGCTGGGCGCTGACCTGCTCTCTGCTGCCGACGGCGGCTATCTGCCCGTCCCGGATCAAGATCGCCTCGGCCTCACCAGGCGATGCCATCGTGATGATCGTCGCGCCCTCGATCAGCAGTTCCATAACCTCACTCTACGGACGAACCGTGCCAAACTGGCGCCATGTCCGCCCTACTCGGCACGACGCCGCGGCCTGTCCCGCTGGTACCGGCGATCTCGCTGTACCTGGCCGACGAGCCGGTGGAGCTGTGGCTGGACGTGGAGGCGGCTAGCGGCCGTGACATGGAGCCGCCGTTCTGGGCGTTCGCGTGGGCCGGCGGGCAGGCGCTGGCGCGCTATCTGCTCGACCATCCGTCGCTGGTGGCCGGCCGCCGGGTGATCGACATCGCGTCCGGATCCGGGCTGGTGGCGATCGCGGCCGCCCTGGCCGGGGCTGCCGAGGTGACCGCCTACGACATCGATCCGCTCGCCGTCACGGCCATCACGGTCAACGCGTCGGCCAACGGCGTGCGGGTCCGCGCCGTCTGTGCGGACATCCTGGACGAGACGGCCGACGCGGATCTCGTACTGGTGGCCGATGCCTTCTATGAGCGGCGTTTTGCCGAGCGGGTGACGCAGTTCCTTCTCCGCGGCAGGCCCGCGTTCCTGGTCGGCGACCTGGGCCGCACCTATCTTCCCCGCGCCGTGCTGGCCCCGCTGACCTCCTACGACGTCACCGGGCTGGGTTCGGTGGAAGACAGCGATACCAAGCGGACCACGATCTGGACCGCCGCCTTATTCCCGATCTGATGCTTTTGTCCACTGGCAGATTGCGCATTCGCGCTTTATGCTAAGGCTGGACACGGGAGCTGCTAAATGGCGAAGATCGCTGGGCGGCGCATGGCCGCCGAGATCGACGGAGATTTTGTAGTTTTTCTTATCGGCGGACGTCCGAATTTCCGTCGCCTCATCGGGACGATTAAAGATCTTGGCGGCCGTCGGGGCATGAAGCACATGCTCGACTACCTTGTCGCACACCCCGAGAAAGGCCTGCTCGGCTATCAGCTCGGGCTTCCGGTGATCGTGCAGTACTGGCGGTCCTTTGACCATCTGGAGGCGTTCGCCAAGGACACCGATGACCCTCACCTGGCAGTATGGCGTAGCTACTGGAAGCGGATCGGCAGCAGCGACCGCACCGGGATCTGGCACGAGACCTATCTAGTACGGGCCGGCGAGTACGAGGCGATCTATGCCAACATGCCACCCTTCGGGCTCGGCAAAGCGGCACAACTGGTGCCGTTGCATGAGGCGTCCAGTGCGCGCAGCCGTATTAAGGCCGCCCTAGGACGCGCCGCCGGCACCAGCGGATAAAGGCTTATTACGCTTCTGTTGGCGAATTACGTATTCATACGTACGTACTGCCGCAATACGTACAACAACCGCCACGGTCTGGCGCGCGGCCAAGCTGGTCAATTGCGCAATTGACACGCCCTAGCGAAGTCGATTACGCAATCGACCCGCTGGTGGGGGCGGCCTGACGCGCGATAGCTGACACCCTCACACCCGTGACAGCATGGGCGGACGGGCTAGGAGGGCCACGAGCGCCGGTATCTGCCGACTGGTCCGCTCACTTTGCCTGCCACGCGACTGTTTTCACGCCCGTTTCGCCCGGTATGGGTATACGGCTCACAGGCAAAGCCTTAATCCCGGCCACGCGGCCGGGCCACGCGGTCCGGGCCACGCGGTCCGGGCCACGCGGCCGGGCCACGCGGCCGGGCCGGCGAGCACCCCTCCTGCCCCACTGGGCCCCGTTAACGCGGTAACTATGCCCAACGCGGCGATTAATGCCGCTGAGAGCAGCCTGTCTTCCGTGCCGGACATAATTACCATGCCGCACCAGCGCCCGGCGCAACGCTGCCGCCCGTGAACACGCACCCTTCCGCGCGTGTTCTAAACCGGGAGCTACGGCTTTCTGGCCACGGCCGCGTAGAGCGGGATCATCTCGGCGGAAACCTCGTCGTCCGGCCCCGGCCGCCACTGCGCGATGCTGACCAGCCCCGGCTCGACCAGGTCAAGGCCGGTAAGAAAGGCCGCGACCTGCTCGCCGGAACGAAGCCTGACCCGCTGGGCGGCCAGCTGGTT
>DASXDG010000431.1:0-4398 GCA_036490795.1 Streptosporangiaceae bacterium | reverse complement strand
TGGCCCGCGCCCACCGCGTTCGTGCTGGTCCTCGTAGTGGCGGCGTGGGCGCTGGCCGGCGGGGTGGCCGAGTTCTTCGCCGGCTTCCAGGCAGGGGAGGGCGCGGGCACCCGCGCGCTGTTCATTGTCTCCGGGCTGGTTTCGGTCGCGTTCGGCGTGCTGCTGTTCGCCCGGCCAGGCGTCGGCGTGCTCACCCTGGCCCTGCTATTCGGGCTGTACGCCCTGATCTACGGGTTCTCGCAGATCACCGCGGGCATGCAGCTCCGCCAGCTCGGCGGGCGCGCGGAGTCGCGCGCGGAACTGCACGACGTCGCCTGAGGAGGTCCTCTATTCAAGTGGCTGCCTGGCGACCGCGGGCGGCTCACGCCCGGCGAGTAGCCAGCCACCGATCGCGGCGACCAGCGGCAGCCCGATCAGCAGGATCACGATGTCGGTTACCGGCACGCCGCCTGCCGTGGCGGTCAGTCCGCTGTGCGTCCAGGCCATCACCGCGATCACCGCGCCCGCCGTGCCGAGGATCGCGCCGAGCAGGCCGAGGGCGGCGGCGGTAGCCGCGGTGATCGTCCGCCGGGTCATGCCGCTGGCGCCGGCGGCGGTGAGCGTGCGCAGGTCCGGCGCGGTCTCGGTGCGGATCAGGCCGACGGACATGGCCAGCACGCTGAGCGCGATCACGATGCCAAGCGCGGTGGCCCCGCGGGTGAAGTCAACGAGGCTCGGGTTATAAGTCGCGGTCAGGACCTGCACCACGTCGGCGTTCCCGAATTGCCGTACGGCGCTGAGTTGCGCGGCGGTGAGCGGGGCAGGGGCCTGGATGAGCCACCCGTCCAGGTGAGCCTGCATGTGGTACTTGCTCACCGCGTACTCGGTGAGCACCGTGTTCGGCGCCGACGTGCCGTTGGGCAGGCTGCTGACCGTCTGAATCACGGGCCTGGCCAGGCAGTGATTGCTCAGCGTGCTCGCGGATTCCAGCGGCACCGCGGACGCGCGCAGGCTGGCGGCGAGCGTATTCACTCGCGTGGTCAGGGTGGCGAGCTGGGCGCTGCTGAACGGCGTGCTCTGTCCGGGGCCCGGGTTCTGGCTCGCGCCCACGGTCACCTGGCTGCTGGACAGGTCCGGGCCGATCCAGTTCAGCGGATTGTCGAACTTGATGCTGGCGATGACGCAGATCCCCATGGCCAGGAACACGGCGAATGTGGTCGCCGCCAGCGCGGCGCCGGACCGGGCCCGGTAGCGGACCAGGTCGCGCAGCGCGATCCGGATCGCGACCGGCAGCCGCGGTGCCGCCCCGGCTGCCAGCACGCTGATGGCCAGCGGGGCGAGCAGGCAGACCCCGGTGATGGTGATGACCAGTCCGCCCAGCAGGAAGAGCGCGTGCGCGGGGTGCCCGCCACCGCTGCCCGGCCCGTTGCCGCCGGCCAGTCCATTCAGGCCGCCGGCGGACGCCAGGCAGGCGAGTCCCGCCGCGAGCACGATGACGCCGGGCAGGGCGGACCGGTGCACCGCCTTGGGCGGCGCGAGGCGGCCGGACAGCGCCGCCACCACCGGGACCGCGGCCATCGTCTTGGCCGGACGGCGGGATGCCAGCGCCGACGTCGCGATCGCGAGCACGATCCCGATGGCGAGCGCCCACCACGGCACGTCGGCCGCGTCCACCGCATGGCCGGTGTCCCGCTGCACCGTCGGCGCGTACGCGATCCAGGCGCCCAGGCCGAGCACCGCCCCGGCCAGCGCGGCCGTCGTGCCGACGACCAGGCCGCCCGCGATCATGACCAGGCGGAGGTTGCGTTCGGTCGCGCCGATCGCGCCGAGCATGCCGAGGGCACGCAGCCGGCGCTGAGCCAGCACGGAGAAGCTGGCTACCGCCACCAGGCCGATGAACGCCAGGCCGAGTGCCTCCACCACGAGGATCTGCACCGCGGGCGAGACCCCGCTGTCCTGTTGAGTGGGAACCGACACATTCCCCGCCGGGACGCCGGGCACCGTCTGGTCGCTCAGGAGTTCCTGTGCCGCGGCCGGGCCGAGCAGCATGATCACCTGGCTGGGATGCTGGAGCTGGCCAGGGGCGATCAGCGCGAACTGGTCCGCCAGTGTGCTCGGGTCCTGCACGATGCCAGTCACCAGCGAAGTCGTGCCGGCCGCGGGCCAGGTGCCGCCCACGTGCGCGCCGGACCGAGCCGCGACCTGGCTGGTCAGCGCGACCTGACCTGGCCCGGCCGGGTACGTTCCGCTGACCAGGCTGAGCAGCGGAGAGTTGTAGTGACCGTGCGGGCTCTCGGCGCGGAGCTGCACCGACTGCCTGGTGCCGGTCGTGACGCTCTGCTCCTCGATGAGATCGGCCGGCCCCCAGCGGCCGTCGACGGTGGCGATGTCGGCGGCCAGGTGCGGGTCGCTGCCGGGCAGCGTGACCTGCGCGCCACCGGTGCCGAACATGGGGTAGCCGGGCGGGATCTGCGAGTTCGTGACGACGCTGGCACCCCAGATCGTCGCCGCGACAGCCACGGTGAGCAGGCCGAGCACGAGCAGTTGCTGACGCCATTCGCGGCGGAACAGCCGCCAGCCCCAGCGAATCACCGCCCGGCGGGCGACGATGCCGCTCCCCGCGTCCCTGTCCAGGTCGGGGAGGTCACCGAGGACGGTACTCACCGGGTCTCCCTTGGCATCAGGAGGGTTTCCGGGCCGGGCGGCCTGGAGGTCTGGCCGGTTATCCGCCCGTCGCGCAGCAGCACTATCCGGTCGGCCCAGGCGGCCAGCTGGGCGTCGTGGGTCACCACCACCGCGGCCACGCCCCGCTGGCATGCCTCGTGCAGCAGCCGCATCACCTCACCCGCGTTCACTGAGTCCAGCGCGCCGGACGGCTCGTCGGCCAGCAGCAGCCGGTGGTCCCCCACCACGGCACGGGCGATCGCCACCCGCTGCCGCTCGCCGCCGGACAACTGGTCGGGGAACGAGCCCGCCCGTTCGGCCACGCCGAGCGCTTCCAGGGCGGCCAGCCCAGCGGCGCGCGCCTTCGGCACTTTGGCCGCCGTCGACGTACATGATCTCCCCGGTGACGAACGGGGCGTTCTCGAGGTAGACGATCGCGTCGACCACGTCGCTGATCTCGCCCATCCGGCCGAGCGGGTGCAGCGTGGCCAGGGCCTCGTGCGTCTCGGCCGGGTGCATCGGGGTGCGGATGATGCCGAGCGCGAGGGCGTTGACCCGGATGCCGCGGTCCGCGTACTCGGTCGCCAGCGACCTGGTGACCGCGGTCAGGCCGCCCGAGTTCGCGACGACCGAGTAGCCAAGCTTGCGGTAGGCGGTGCACTGATCGTGCGTCACGCTGGGGCGATGCCGCCACGACCGGCTTCCTCGCTGCTGGTAGGCGCAGCCTCCCAGGCACTGACCCTGGCTAACGGCTGAGTATGCGGGCTACCACGTCCTCGGCCTGCGCGGCTAGGCCGGCGATCACCTCGGCCGCAGGCGGCAGGTCGGTGATGAGGTCGATCGCCTGGCTGGCCCACACCGGCTGCGGCGGGAGCTCCCCGCTGGCCACCCCGCGCTGGTAGTCCATCTTCGCCTGCGCGCTGGCGGCTAGCTCGTCTTCCCTGTCCCGCCATTCATCGAGGACCGGGTGGGCCATGGTGCGCCCGGTGTACTCGCGTGGCCAGTGCGAGCCGCGGGCGATGTCAAGGACGGAACTGCGCTCGGTGTCCGCGCCGCTCCCGTCCACGATCGCCTTCTTCGCGGCCGGGTCGGCCAGCGCCTCGGCGGTGGCGAGCAGCCTGGTGCCGACCAGTGCCCCGGCGGCGCCGAGCGCGAGCGCGGCGGCCACGCCCCGGCCGTCGGCGACCCCGCCCGCGGCGAGTACCGGCACCGGCGCGGCCAGGTCGGCGACAACCGGCACGAATGCGAGCGTGGACCAGCCGCGCCTGGCGCCGTGGCCGCCGGATTCCGTGCCCTGGGCCACGATGACATCGGCCCCGAGGTCCATCGCCTGCCTGGCCTCGTCCAGGCTGGTGACCTGGATGATCAACGTCGCGCCGGATGCGCGGACGGGCTCGGCGAGCGGGCGGGGATCGCCGAAGGACAGCATCACCGCGCTCGGCCGTGACTCAAGTGCCAGCTCGACCGTGCCACGGTCCACCGCCCAGCTCTGGAAGCCGACTCCCCACGGCCCGCGCGTGCCGCCGGCCACGATCCGCAGCTCGCGGGTCAGCCAGTCCCGGTCGCCGTTGCCGCCGCCAAGCAGCCCGAGCCCGCCGGCATTGCTGACCGCCGCCGCCAGCGCCCCGCCCGCCGACCCGCCCATCGGCGCAAGCGCGACCGGATGCCGCAGCCCGAGCAGCTCCGTGAACGCCGTGCGCAACGCCATACTTCGATACTAGCTAGAAAAAGTAAGTCACTGTAGCTTCACACTGG
>DASXDG010000430.1:0-23967 GCA_036490795.1 Streptosporangiaceae bacterium | reverse complement strand
AGCAGGCCGCCGCCGACGTCCTGGATGTAGAAGTACAGGCCGATCCAGAAGCCGCCGTAGGTGGCGAAGGCGGTGGCGCCGAAGACGTTGCGGTTGCGGAATTCCCACATGCCGGCCAGGAGCTGGACGATGCCGCCGTAGGCGAAGGCGTAGCCGAGGAAGGTCAGTCCGCTGGAGTGGGACATCCAGTCGGCGTTCTTGGCGGAGAGCAGGAACGTGGTGAGGGCGAATCCGGCGAGCCCGAGCGGAGCGGGGTCGGCGATTCCCGAGGTTAGTGCAGCAGCGGTGACTGGTGGTTCTTCACTGACGCTCAATGTGGTCCCTTCTATCGAAGGATTGACTCGTCAAGCCTTCCGTTCACAGCTGGCCCATAACGACCAGACGGAAGATTCGCCCTCAGCGTAACTCCGGAAACGATGGCCGACGAGACCTAAAGCTGTACTTTTTGTAGTCATCCGCCTACGCGTCTTCCTAGGTAGGATCGATTGCAGGGAAAGGGGCGACTATGGGCCTTCGCCGATGACCGAGGGATCGATCCGAGCGTCTGACAACGACAGGGAAACGGTCGTGTCGGCGCTGCGCGAGGCTTTCACCGAGGGTCGTCTCACCCTGGACGAATTCGACGAGCGCACCTCGGCCGCCTACGCGGCCAAAACGTGGGGTGACCTCAGCGAACTGACCGACGACCTGCCCTCCCCGCCGGTCTTCGGCGGCCAGCGACAGGAGGGCCAGCGGCTGGAGGGCCAGCGGCACCAGCCGGAGACCGGAGCTCCGCACGGGGCCGAACCCGGTCAGCTGCCGTCGCCCGCGATTCCGCCGCTGTCGCGGGTGAGCCCGGACCTGATGCGAACGATGCCGCGGCGCCCGCATCCGCTGGGCAGGCTACTCCCCGTGGTGTTCATCTGGGCGGTCATCGCCGCGGCGGCCGGTGCCGCGCACCTGGCGGCGGTCCTGGCCGTCGTGTTCGTCGCCGCGCTGGCCGTGCGGGCGCTCAGCGGCAACCGCCGGTGGTAGCAATACGGTAGCGACACGCCAAGCTGATAATTCCCCGCGAACTGCAGAGGTTCACGATAACTGGCGGCTACTATAAGTCAGCTACGCCCGAAGGCCTGCGGGATAAGCGAAGGGATTCGAACGGCACACGTTGGGGCTCGGAAAGGCAGACGTTGGCTGACAGCGGCACACAGGGAGCTTCCTCGGTGACGATGGGTGACGATGTGGACGTGGCCGCCACCCGTGACGAAGCCGAGGACCTCGGGGAGATGGAGCGCCAGGGGCGCGGGCGCCGCGTTACCGGCTGGACCGCCGCCGTTCCTTCCCGGCTACGCGGGACGATACGACGGCACTGGCAGTTCAGCCTGGTCCTGCTGGTGGCCGCCTTGCTCCGGGTTGTTGTCATCGCCGCCTACCCGCCGATCATGTGGTTCAACGATTCGTTCAACTACTTCTCCGACGCGGTCACTCACGTTCCCGACCCGATCCGGGCGAACGGCTACCCGTTCTTCCTCGACGTGTTCCTGATGCCGTTCCACAGCATCTACCCGGTGGCCATTCTCCAGGCGGCATTCGGGATGGGCATGGGCATCCTCATCTACGCCCTGCTGCGGCACCGGGGATTGCCCTGGTGGGGTGCCGCGCTGCCGGCCGTGCCGGTCCTGTTCGACGCATTCGAGATGCAGATCGAGCACATGGTCACCGCCGACACCCTGTTCACCTTCCTGGTGACGCTCGCCGTGGTGATCTGCTGCTGGAAAGACCGCCCTTCGATCGCCGCGATGGCAGCGGCGGGGCTGCTGATCGGCTACGCCACCATCGTCCGGTCGGTCGGCGAGCCGCTGCTCGTGATCGTCATCGTCGCCATGCTGCTGCGCCGGATCGGCTGGCGGCCGCTGCTCACGCTCGTCGTGGCGGGCATCATACCGATCGCCGCCTACATGGGCTGGTTCCATCACACCACGGGCAAGTACGCGGTGACCGAGTCGCTGGGCACGTTCCTGTACAGCCGGGTGATGACGTTCGCGGACTGCGACGTAATGGATCCGTCGGCTAAGCTGCGGCCGCTGTGCGACTACACACCCACCCGCCGCCGGCCGCCGTCACAGGAGTACCTGTGGGCGGACCATGAGATGTGGCCGGACTACAAGGTGAAGACGCCGCTGTTCAAGCTGTACGGACCGAGCACCAGCGCGCGGTTCGCTCCGGCCGCGGAAAGCCTCACCCAGAAGTTCGCCGAGCTGGCGATCCGTAAGCAGAAGGGGGCCTACGTCCGCACGGTCTACGCGGACGTCGTGCACACCTTCGGCTGGGACCGGCAGCCCGACCCGAAGGACAAGATCGGCAACGGCAACGGGCCGGAGTTCCGGTTCTCCGACACTCCGTACCCGGTTCCGTGGTGGGCGGAACACGCGGGGAACGACGGCACCGCTAACCGGTTGAGCACAGCCCTGCACAAATACCTGGGCGGCAGCATCGGCCAGCCGAGGGTAATCCATCCCTGGGCCGGCATCATCCAGTGGTACCAGCGGTATATCTCGTTCCGCGGTACGCTGCTTGGCTTGACCGTGCTGATCGGCGCGGCGGGTTTCCTGGCTCGCTGGCGTCGCCTGGGCGGGATCAGCCTGCTGCCGTGGCTGGTCGGAGCGCTGCTGATCGTGCTGCCACCGATGACGGCGGGCTTCAGCTACCGGTACGTGATCGCCGCCGTCCCGGTGACCTGCCTGGCCGCCGGGCTGGCGTTCACCCGGCAGGCCGGCGAGGGATCGGTGCGCGCCGGGCTGGCCGGCCTAGGCCGGTACTTTGGCCGCAGCGTCCCTGTCGATCAGGAATAGCGTCCGCTGCCGGCCCCTGGCACCCGCTGCCGGAACCTGCTCCGGTGTGGCGTCAGAGAGCGCCTTGGCGACGGCCTCGGCCTTTTCCGCGCCGGAGGCGAGGATCCATACTTCGCGCGCCGCCTGAATCGACGGGAACGTCAGCGACAGGCGGGTCGGCGGGGGTTTGGGTGATCCGTGGACCGCGACGACCGCCCGCTCGTCCCGCAGCGCGGGCATACCGGGGAACAGCGACGCGACGTGCCCCTCCGGCCCGATGCCCAGCATCAGCACGTCGAACGAGGGAACCGGAGCGTTGTCCAGCGGCCGTGCCGCCGCGGACAACCACGTCGCGTAGCGCGCCGCCGCTGCCTCCGGGTCGTCGCCGTCCGGACCGTCGGGGCCGGGCATGGCGTGCACTCTGGCCGGGTCGACGTCCACCAGGTCGAGCAGAGCGGCACGCGCGCCGGTCTCGTTGCGCTCGGGATCGCCGGCCGGAACGAACCGCTCGTCGCCCCACCAGATGTCCAGCCGCTGCCAGTCGATGGCGTCCCTGGCCGGCGCGGCGCCGAGTTCGGCGAGCACCGACGTGCCGATGCCGCCGCCGGTCAGCACCGCGGACGCGGAACCGCGCGCGGACACCGCGTCGACCAGGACGGTGACCAGCCGGGCGGCGACCGCCTTGGCCAGCAGCGAACTGTCGCTGTACACCTGAACCTCGGGCGTGCTCATGCCTGTCCCGCCTCTTCTTCTGCTGTACTTGCTTGCGAGCCCTCGTCGCCGCTCTCCCGGATCCAGACGTCGCCGCGGCCGGCCAGCGCGTTCGCGGGAACGAGCTCGATCGGATGGGCGAGTTCGGCCAGGGTCTCGCCGTAGAGCTCGTCCGGCTCCAGACGGCGCAGTTCCTCGGCGACCAGGTCCGGGACGTCCCGGCGGTGCAGCGCGACCCGGCGATCGGGACGGCCAGGCCAGGAGAGCGTCGCGGTGCGGCCGTCCGGCCGGGAGATCACGATGTCCCCCTCCGGGGTCTGGAAGCTGACCGAGGTGATCCCGGGGCCCGAGGACTCCTCGCAGATCACGTGGACGCCCAGGCGCAGCCGCAGCCAGGCGGCGATCAGGTCCGCGGTCGGGTTTCCCTGCTCTGCCGTCACCGAGCCGCCGAGCAGAGCCGGATACGGCTGGTCGAGCGTGGAGGCGAGCAGCGAGCGCCACGGCGTTGCCCTGGTCCAGCTCAGGTCGGTATCGCCGGGCTGATACGCCTCCGCGAGCCGCAGCAGCATGTCCTTGGGCGAGTCGTTCGACGCGGCGTCGGTGACCCGGCGCTGCGCGACCGCGCCCAGTGCCGCCGTGACCGGCGACGCGGACACTTCGTCCGGCCACCAGGTCACCACGGGCACATCCGGTACCAGCAGCGGCGCGACAACCGAGTCGGCGTGCTGGGCGAGCGGACCGTACAGCCGCAGCAGGACAGTCTCACCGGGTCCGGTCTCGCCGACCCGGATCTCCGCGTCCAGCCGGGACTCGGCGCGAGGCTTGCGCGGGATCACCGCGAGCACCCGGCTGGGGTGCTCGCGGCCCGCCTGCGCGGCGGCGCGGACCGCGTCGTACTGATCTTCCTCGTTCGTCACGATGATCAGCGTCAGCACCATGCCGGAAGCGGGCCCGCCCATCCGGCGGCGCGCCTGCGTCAGCGCGTCGTGGATCGCCCCGGTGTTGGTGTCGGTGAGGTCAATGGTCACAGCGTCTCCCAGTCACAGGCGCCTCCAGGCCCGGCCGTCGCGGGCCATCAGCGCGTCCGCCGACGCGGGGCCCGCCGACCCGGCGGGGTACTGCTCCGGCTTGGTGTGCTCGGCCCAGAAATCCTCGACCGGGTCCAGGATGCGCCAGCCAAGCTCGACTTCCTGCTGCCTCGGGAACAGCGGAGGATCACCGATCAGCACGTCGAGAAGCAGCCGCTCGTACGCCTCCGGCGAGGACTCGGTGAACGACTCGCCGTACGCGAAGTCCATGTTGACGTCGCGCACTTCCATGGCGGTGCCAGGTACCTTCGAGCCGAACCTGACCGTGATCCCCTCATCGGGCTGAATCCTGATCACCAGTGCGTTCTGCCCTAGTTCTTTGGTGTCAGTAGCGGCGAACGGCAGGTGCGGCGCGCGCTGGAACATCATCGCGATCTCGGTCATCCTGCGCGGGAGCCGTTTGCCCGCCCGCAGGTAGAACGGGACCCCGGCCCAGCGCCGGGTATCGACGCCCAGCCGCAGTGCGGCGTACGTCTCGGTCCGGGAGTCGGCGGGGATGGCTTCCTCCTCCAGGTACCCGGGGACCTCCACCCCGCCTTGCCAGCCGGCGGCGTACTGGCCGCGGGCGGTGCCGAGCGCGAGATCAGCGGGCAGCCGGACAGCGGACAGCACCTTCTCCTTCTCGGTGCGCAGCGAGTCGGCGTCGAACGCCACCGGCTCTTCCATGGCGGTCAGCGCGAGCAACTGCAGCAGGTGGTTCTGGATGACGTCCCGCGCCGCCCCGATGCCGTCGTAATAACCGGCCCGGCCGCCGATGCCGATGTCCTCCGCCATCGAGATCTGCACGTGGTCCACATAGGACCGGTTCCAGATCGGCTCGAACATCTCGTTGGCGAACCGCAGCGCGAGGATGTTCTGTACCGTCTCCTTGCCGAGATAGTGGTCGATGCGGAACACCGATTCCGGCGGGAACACACCGTCGAGGGTGGCGTTCAGCTCCTTCGCGCTAGCCAGGTCATGACCGAACGGCTTCTCGATCACCACCCGCCGCCACGAACGGTGGGCGGACACGCCCTGCCCGCGATCGGCCGCCGGGACGCCGGATGCCTCCGGGTCGGAGAGGCCAGACCGCTTGAGCTGCTGCACCACGACCGGGAAGAACTTCGGCGGGATCGACAGGTAGAAGGCGTAGTTACCGCCGGTGCCGCGCTCGGCATCGAGGTCCCTGACGGTCTGCGCCAGCCGGTCGAAGGCCGCGTCGTCGTCGAAGTCGCCCTGCACGAACCGGACGCCTTCGGACAATTGCTGCCACACGGTGTCGCGGAACGGCGTGCGGGCGTGTTCCTTGACCGCGTCGTAGGTAAGCTGCGCGAAGTCCTCGTCCGCCCAGTCCCGGCGGGCGTAGCCGACCAGCGAGAAGCCTGGCGGCAGCAGCCCGCGGTTGGCCAGGTCATAGACGGCCGGCATCAGTTTCTTACGGGCCAGGTCGCCGGTCACCCCGAACATGACCAGCACGCACGGCCCCGCGACCCGCGGGATACGACGATCCCTGGGGTCACGGAGCGGGTTATGCGCGTTCTCTGTCAGGCCGGCTATCACTCCGGGGTTCGCCGGAGCCAGCCCCCCAGTCTCCGCCGTCAAGGCTCAGCGTCCCATCTCTTTCCTGATCGTCTCGAGGAGCTCATTCCACGAGACGGCGAATTTGGCGACGCCCTCGTCCTCAAGAACCTGGACGACGTCGTCGTAGGAGATGCCCAGCGCTTCCAGGTCGGCAAACACCTTGCGTGACGCGTCGTAGGTGCCGTCGATCGTGTTGCCGTGCAGTGACCCGTGGTCGGCGGTGGCCTTGATCGTGGCCTCCGGCATCGTGTTCACCGTGTCGGGGGCGACCAGGTCGACCACGTACATGGTGTCGGCGAACTGCGGGTCCTTGACCGACGTGGACGCCCACAACGGCCGCTGGACCTTCGCGCCCTTGGCCTTCAGCGCGGACCACCGGTCAGTAGCGAAGCGCTGCTCGTACAGCTCGTACGCGAGCCGCGCGTTGGCCAGCGCCGCCTTGCCGCGCAGCGCGGCGGCTTCCGGCGTGCCGATCTTGTCCAGCCGGTTGTCCACCTCGGTGTCCACCCGGCTGACGAAGAACGAGGCGACCGAGGCGATCGTGGACACGTCGTGCCCGTTCGCGGCTGCCTGCTCCAGGCCCGCCATGAACGCGTCAATGACATCTCCGTACCGCTCAAGGGAGAAGATCAGCGTCACGTTCACGCTGATGCCCTGGGCCAGGGTCGCGGTGATCGCCGGAATGCCCTCCGCCGTGGCCGGGATCTTGATGTACACGTTCGGCCGGTCCACCATCCACCACAGCATGCGGGCTGAGGCGATGGTGTTCGCCGTGTCCCTTGCCAGCCGCGGATCCACCTCGATGGACACCCGGCCGTCCACGCCGCCGGTCGCGTCGTAGACCGGGCGGAGCACGTCGGCGGCCCACCTGATGTCATAGCCGGGGATGGCGCGAGACGCCTCGTCGACGCTCACGCCTAGACCGGTCAGGTCAGCGAGCTGCTCGTTGTAGGCGTCGCCCTTCGATAGCGCGTTCGCGAAGATCGTCGGGTTCGAGGTGACGCCGCTCACGTGGTACTGGTCGATGAGCGACTGCAGATTGCCGGTGCGAAGCCGGTCGCGGCTGATGTCGTCCAGCCATACCGAGACGCCGGCCTCGGTCAGCTGGCGAAGCGTATCCCCTGACATGAATTACTCCCTATGAAAGACGTCTCGTGCCGCAGCGGCTACCCGCTCGGAGGTGATGCCGAACTCGGCGTACAGCCGCTTATAGTCCGCGGACGCGCCGAAGTGGTCAATACCCACCGTGGCGCCCCCGTCTCCTACGAACACCCGCCAAGGCGGCGTAATGCCCGCCTCGACCGAGACCCGGGCCTTGATGGACGGCGGCAGCACCTCGTTGCGGTACACCGAGTCCTGGTCCTCGAACCATTCCACGCACGGCATCGACACGACGCGCGCCGAGATGCCCTCCTTGGCGAGCTCGGCACGAGCCTCAACCGCGAGGCTCACCTCGCTGCCGGTGGCGATCAGGATGACGTCGGACCCGTCGGCGAGCACGTACCCGCCGCGCGCGACGCCTTCGGCCGACGCGAGTTCACCGGACCGGTCGAAGACGGGCAGGTTCTGCCGGGTCAGGCACAGCCCGGCGGGCTCGGCCCGTTCCAGGATCGTGCGCCAGGCGACCACGGTCTCATTAGCGTCGCCGGGCCGGACCACGTTGAGGCCCGGGATGTTGCGCAGCGACCAGACATGCTCGACCGGCTGGTGCGTCGGGCCGTCTTCGCCGAGGCCGATCGAGTCGTGCGTCCACACGAACGTAACCGGCAGCTCCATCATCGCGGTAAGCCGGACCGCGCCGCGCATGTAGTCGCTGAACTGCAAGAACGTTCCGCCGTAGACCCGGGTGCCGCCGTGCAGCGCGATGCCGTTGCAGATCGCGCCCATGCCGTGCTCCCGGATGCCGAAGTGCAGCGTCCGTCCGTAAGGATTGCCGGACCACATGCCGGTCTGGCGGTTGGCCGGGAGGAAGGACGGCTCGCCCTCCATCGTGGTGAGGTTGCTCTCGGCCAGGTCGGCGGAGCCACCCCACAATTCCGGCAGCGGCTTGGCCAGCGCATTGAGGATCGTGCCCGAGGCCTTGCGGGTCGCGATGCCCTTCGGGTCCGGCTCGAACACCGGCAGCGCCGATTCCCAGCCGGCCGGCAGCGTCCTGGTGGCGAGCCGGTCGAACAGCTCCTGGCCGGCCGGGTTCGCGGCGGCCCAGGCGGTGAACTCCGATTCCCATTCGGCGTGCGCCGCCTTGCCGCGCTCGCCAACCTGGCGGGCGTGGTTGAGCGCCTCCTCCTCGACCGGGAAGTCCACCGCCGGGTCGAAGCCGAGGATCTCCTTGGTCGCGGCGACCTCGGGCGCGCCGAGCGCGGCACCGTGAGCGGCGCCGGTGTCCTTCTTGTTCGGGGCAGGCCAGCCGATGATCGTGCGCAGTGCGATAAATGACGGTTTGCCGGTTTCCGCCTTGGCGGCGAGAAACGCGTCGTGCAGCGCCCGCACGTCCTCGTGATACTGGCCCTGGTGTCCCTGGGTACCGGAAGGCGACCGCCAGTTGACCTTCTGGACATGCCATCCGTACGCCTCGTACCGGGCGCAGACGTCCTCGGACTTGGCGATGTTCGTGTTGTCTTCGATCGAGATGTTGTTGTCGTCGTACAAGACGATCAGGTTGCCCAGCTCCTGGACGCCAGCGAGGGAACTGACCTCGTGGCTGATGCCTTCCTCGATGTCGCCGTCCGACATGAAGCAGTAGATGAAGTGGTCGAACGGGCTCTTTCCCTGGTCCGCGGACGGGTCGAAAAGACCGCGCTCCTTGCGCGCCGCGTACGCCATGCCGACCGCGTTGCCGATGCCCTGGCCCAGCGGCCCCGTGGTCGTCTCCACGCCGGGGGTCAGCCCGTGCTCGGGGTGGCCGGGGGTCAGGCTTCCCCACGTGCGCAGCGCCTTCAGGTCATCGAGCGAGAGCCCGTACCCGGACAAGTACAGCTGGCAGTAGAGGGTCAGGCTGGAGTGGCCGCAGGACAGCACGAAACGGTCCCGTCCCGGCCACGCCGGATCGGCGGGATCGTGCCGCATGATGCGCTGGAAGAGCAGGTAGGCCGCCGGCGCCAGGCTCATCGCCGTACCGGGGTGCCCGTTTCCTGTCTTCTGGACCGCGTCCATCGCGAGAACGCGAATGAGATCGACGGCCCGCTTGTCGGCCGCCGACCAGTCAAGCTGGGACTGATTGCTCACGGAAACGAGCCTAGCGGTCGACCGTTTCCGGTTCCCGCTGGGGTACGGTGACCTGCTGCTGAACAATGAATGTACCGTTACTGAGCGTGAAGAAAAGCCACAGGACAACGATCCACAGCATGACCGCCGTGGTCACGTGCACCCAGACCAGCCCGGCAGGCAGATGGTTGAAGTACTGCAGGTAACCGAGCGCACCCTGGACAAACAGCCCGATCACGACAATCCACCCGATGCGCATGGCCCGCGGGCCCGCGTTCGACAGTCGCAGCCCGAGTACGAGCGCCACCGTGATCCCGCCCATCAGCCAGCCGATGTCCGCGTGAAACTGGGTGACGCCCTCAAGCGGCAGGTGATACCTGGGCGTGTCGGCGTGCCCGGCCAGCGGTCCGGTGCCGGTCACCACCGTGCCAGCCGCGAGCATCGCGACCGTGACGGCGACCAGGAGCCCGGACAGCACACGCAGCTCCGGCCGGACCGGGCCGACGTCGCTGAAGTCGCTGCATCGCGCGTACAGCAGCACCGAGGCGCCGACCAGGCTCGCCGAGAGCAGGAAGTGCGCCGAGACCATGGCCGGGTTCAGCTTGGTGAGCACGACGATGCCGCCGACCACGGCCTGCGCGACGACGCCGAGCGGCTGGATCGCCGCGAGCCAGACCAGATCCCGCCGGCCGTGGTAAACGCCCGGCTGCCTGGTCAGCCGCCAGGCCGCGATGAACACCAGCGCGGTGATCACGACCAGCGGGAAGTTCAGCAGCCTGTTACCGAACTCGATCCACGTGTTGAGCAAGGTCTGGCCGGCGTTGTGACTGGCGGCGACGTCCGCCCTGCTGCATCGTGGCCAGTCCGGGCAGCCCAGCCCGGACGAGCTCAGCCGCACCGCCGCGCCCGTGGACATGATCACCGTGTTGGCGATGATCCCGGCCAGCGCGAATCGCCGGAACGAGGTCAGCGTCGGCGACAGCACGGGACGCAGGAGCGCAAGCACGTCCCCATGGTAGAGCGCGGCTAAACCCGCCGCCGCGCCGGTGCGGTGTGACTTTAACCGCGCGGCCGGCGGATCGTCGCGGCAGTGCCCGTTACCGCCAGGCCGCGTTACCGCGAGGCCGCGCCCGCGCAGGCGACGATCACGCAGCCGATGGCGACCCATTCCAGCAGGTTCAGCCGCTGGCTGAGCAGGATCAGCCCGATCAGCGCCGCGACCGCGGGTTCCAGGCTCATCCACACGCCGAACACCCGGGCCGGGATCCGGCGCAGCACCTCCAGCTCCAGCCAGTACGGCACGACCGAGGAGAGCACGCCGATCGCGGCACCCTCGGCGAGGACCCCGGGCCGGAAGATCCGGCCCGCTGGCGCGCTCAGCAGGCCGGCCGGGGTCACGACCACGGCCGCCACCGCCATCGCCAGCACCAGCCCCGTCGGTCCGGAGAACCGTTGCCCGCTCGCGCGGGACAGCAGGATGTACAGTGCCCAGCACAGCCCGGCCAGCAGCGCGAACAGTACCCCGGTCAGGTCCAGCCGCCGTCCCACGCCGCCGGTGAGCAGCACCACGCCGGACGCGCCGAGCACCACCCAGACCAGATCCCGTTTGTGCCGGGAGCTAGCCACCGATACCGCGAGCGGCCCGAGGAACTCGATGGTCACCGCCACGCCCAGCGGGATCCTGGCGAACGCCTGGTAGATGGCGAAGTTCATCACGCCGAGGGCGAGGCCGAACGCGACGGCGACCGCGCCGTCACGCCACCGCCGCTGCCTGATGACCGCCGTGGCGGCCCGCGCCGCCCCGCGCCCGCCGACCAGCGCCAGGACCAGGGCCGCGAACCACAGCCGGAGCAGGGTCACCGCCGCTGGCGGCACCGTGCCGAACATCTTGTCCGCGATCCCGGCCCCGAGCTGGACACAGATCACTCCGGTGAGAACGAGCAGCGCCGGTATCCCGTTCGCTCGCTGTCTTTTCTCGTTCGCTCGCCTCCGGGGCGCTGCTAGGTGCTGCCTTCCCTCGTCGCCGGAAACCGGCTCCTCAGTCCAGGCAACACCGCGCCCCTTTGGCTCGCTCACTCCCAGCGGAACACCCGCGCCGCCAAGGCGATGGCCGCGACGGCCCAGACCAGCAGCGTGACAGTATTGCCGACCGGAAACGCCACCCCGTGGGCGAGGACATCGCGTAGCCCGGTGGACAGCGCTCCGGTGGGGAGCAGTTCGAAGACGTGCCGGGCTCCGGCCGGGAACTTAGTCAGCGGGAATACCACCCCGCCGAGGCCGAGCAGCACGATCCAGACCAGGTTCGCGGCGGCCAGCGTCGCCTCGGCGCGCAGCGCGCCCGCCATGGCCAGCGCCAGCCCGCTGAACGCGGCGGTGCCGAGCAGGAGCAGCAGGGGAACGACCACGATCGCGGACCAGGCAGCGTCCGGCCGCCATCCGATCATGAGCCCGACCGCGATGATCAGCGCGGCTTGCACGAGTTCGACCGCGACGATCGTGAGGGTCTTCGCGGTGATCAGCTGAACGCGGGACAGGGGAGTGGCACCGAGCCGCTTCAGCACGCCGTAACGGCGCTCGAAACCGGTGGCGATCGCCTGGCTGGTGAAGGCCGTCGACATCACGGCCAGCGCCATGATGCCGGGGGTCATGAAGTCGATCCGGCTGATCCCCGCGCCGAAATTCACGATCGGCTCCAGGCTGAGCATGCTGAGCAGCAGCAGCGGGATGATGAGCGTGAGCAGCAGCTGTTCGCCGTTGCGGATCAGGGCCCTGCCCTCGGCGCCGGCCTGCGCGAGCACCATCTGGAGGCCGGGCGCCGCTCCCGGCGCGGGCGTCAGGTCCATGGCCGTGCTGTTCAGGGCCGCGCTCATGAACGCAGGTCCTTTCCGGTGAGTTCGAGGAACACGTCCTCCAGCGTGCGGCTTTCGATGCGCAGGCTGCTGGCCAGCACACCGCGGTCGGCGCACCACGCGGTGACCGACGCGAGCAGCCGGGGATCGACCTCGCCGCCGGTCACCTCGACCACGTAGTGCCCGGACGGCGACTCCTTGGCCAGGGCGCCCGCCGGCAGCGCCGCGACCAGGGCCTCGATGTCCAGCCCGGGTTCGGCGCGGAACCTGAGCTGACCGGCGCTGCCGGTCAGCGCGCCCGGTGTGCCCTCGGCCACTACGCGGCCGTGGTCGATGATCACCACGTGGTCGGCGAGGCGTTCCGCTTCCTCCATATAGTGCGTGCTGAGGATCACGCTGACCCCGGCGGCGCGCAGTTCGCCGATGAGCGACCAGGTGGCGTGCCGCGCCTGCGGATCCATCCCGGCGGTCGGTTCGTCGAGGAACACCAGCTCGGGCCGCCCGATCACGGCGGCGGCCAGTGACAGCCGCTGCTGCTGACCACCGGAGAGCCGCTTGAACGGCGTCCGCGCGGCGTCACTGAGACCGACCATGTCCAGCAGCCGCGGCACCGGGAGCGGGTGCGCGTGGAAGCGGCTGAGCTGGGTCAGGTAGTACCCGGCGGGCACGGCGGGCGGGATGCCGCCCGATTGCAGCATGACCCCGACCCGGGGCCGCAGGTCCCGCGACCCTGGCACCATGCCGAGCACGCGTACGGTTCCGCCGTCGGCCGCGCGGTAACCCTCGCAGACCTCGATCGTGGTGGTCTTGCCCGCCCCGTTCGGTCCCAGGATCGCGGTCACCGCCCCGCGCGCGGCGGTGAACGTCAGCCCGTCCACCGCGATAACCGAGGCGTACCGCTTGACGAGCCCGCTGATCTCGACAGCCGCAACGGTCTCGCCGGCGGAAGGCGCGGGGCCGGCGGAGGAAAGAGCCACGCTCGCGAGTCTACGGCGGCTACGTTTCGCGACGGTCCGCACTGGTGAACTATAGCAACATGATCACTATGAGTAGTGATGAGTGCGATATGGGTGAGAGGCGAGCCTGGTGGCCTGGCTAACCGTCGTCGTGGCTGGCATCTTCGAAACCTGCTTCGCGATCCTGCTCAAGAAGAGTGACAGCCTGACCAAGCTCTGGCCGACGGCCGGCTTCGCGGTCTGCGCGCTGATCAGCTTCGGGCTGCTCACGATCGCGCTGAAGAAGCTGGAGGTCGGCAGCGCCTACGCGGTGTGGACCGGCATCGGCGCCACCGGTACCGCGATCATCGGCATGATCGCGCTCAACGAATCGGTCAGCACGCTCAAGCTTGTCTCGATCGGCCTGATCCTGGTCGGTGTCATCGGCCTCAACCTGGCGGGCGTGAACCCGGGATGACCGTGACCAACGGGGCGCCGCCCGGCCTCAGCGGCCCCGTGATCACCGGCCTGACCCACGCCGAAGTCGCCGAGCGCATCGCGGTCGGCAAGGTCAACGCGGCACCGCCGGAGGCGGGCCGCAGCATCACCCAGATCCTGCGCGCGAACCTCTGCACGAGGTTCAACGCGATCCTCGGCACGCTGTTCGTCGTAGTGCTGATCATCGGCCCGCTGCAGGACGCGCTGTTCGGCCCGATCCTGGTGGTCAACACGGGCATCGGCGTCTACCAGGAGCTGCGAGCCAAGCGCACGCTGGACAACCTGGCGATCTTGACCCAGGCGCACGCCCGGGCGCTGCGCGACGGCCAGCTGGCGGACGTACCGGTCGAAGAGGTCGTGCAGGATGACGTGCTGGAGTTGCGCCTGGGTGACCAGGTCCCGGTCGACGCCATCGTCCTGGACGCAGACGGCCTCGAGCTGGACGAGGCGCTGCTCACCGGTGAGGCCGAACCGGTCGCCAAGAACGCCGCGGACCAGGTGCTGTCCGGGAGCTTCGTCGTGGCCGGCTCCGGCCGGGTGCGGGCGACCGGAGTCGGGGGAGAGGCATACGCCGCGCGGCTGCAGTCGCAGGCCCGCCGGTTCAGCATGATCCGTTCCGAACTGCAGCAGGGCACCAGCCAGATCTTGCGCATGGTCACCTGGGTGATGATCCCGGCCGCGGTGCTGCTGATCATCAGCCAGTTCTTCCGCAGTAACGAGGGGTTCCTCGACTCGGTGCGCGGCGCGGTGGCCGGGGTGGTGGGGATGGTGCCCGAGGGGCTGGTGCTGCTCACCTCGCTGGCGTTCACCATGGGCGCGATGCGACTCGCGCGCCGGCGGGTGCTGGTTCAGGAACTGGCCGCCATCGAGGGCCTGGCCCGCGTGGACGTGCTGTGCGTGGACAAGACGGGGACGCTGACCAAGCCGGGCATGCGGGTGATGGAAGCGCAGGTCCTCGGCGGCTGGCCGGACGCGCAGATCGCCGACGCCATCGGAGCGCTGATCGCGTCGGACAGTAATCATAACGCCACTGTCGCTGCCCTCAGCGAGCGCTTTACCGGTGACCCTGGCTGGACGGAGCGGTCCGTGGTGACGTTCTCGTCGGCGCGGAAGTGGAGCGGCGCGACGTTCGCCGGCCACGGGTCGTGGCTGCTCGGCGCGCCCAGTGTCCTAGCAGCAGGTGTCCTGGACCGCGAAGCCAGTGTTAGTTCTGATATATCCGGTTATGAGGCGCAAGGCCGGCGGGTGCTGCTGCTCGCGCACAGCCCGCTCGCCCTCGACGGCGACCAGCTGCCCGGGGAGCTCAGCCCGGCCGCGCTGCTCGTGCTGGCCGAGGACCTCCGCGACGACACCGCCGAGACCGTCCGCTATCTGGTCGATCAGGGCGTCACGATCAAGGTGATGTCGGGTGACGCGCCGGGTTCGGTGGCGGCGATCGCGGCGCGCGCGGGTATTCCGCCGCTCGGTCCGCCGCTGGACGGGTACAGCCTGACCGAGGATCAGGTGGGGGACGCGCTGGGGGAGTCCAGCGTGCTCGGCCGGGTCAAGCCCGGCCAGAAGCTGGCCGGGGTGAAGGCGCTGCAGGCGCGGGGGCACGTGGTGGCGATGGTCGGCGACGGCGTCAACGACGTGCAGGCGCTCAAGCAGGCCGATCTGGGCATCGCGATGGGGTCGGGCAGCCAGGCGAGCCGCGCGGTCGCCCGGGTGGTGCTGCTCGACGGCACGTTCTCCGCGGTGCCGCTCATGCTGGCCGAAGGCCGCCGGGTCATCACGAACATCGAGCGCGCGGCCGGCCTGTTCGTGACCAAGACCGTGTACGCGGCGATCATCGCGATCGTGGTGGGCATCGCGGGCATCGCGTACCCGTTCTTCCCGCGCCATCTGACGATCATCAGCACGTTCACCGTCGGCGTGCCCGGGTTCTTCCTCGCGCTGGCCAGCCAGGCGCCTCGCGCCCAGCCCGGCTTCACCCGGCGGGTGCTCGCGTTCGCGGTCCCGGCCGGTGTCGCGGTCGGCGCGGCGGGGCTGGTCAGCTACATGATCGCCCGTGCCGCGTCTGGCATCGGCGCGGCTGTATCTACTGCCGGCGAACGCACCGCCGCCATGCTGGCGGTGTTCGCGGTCGCGATGTGGGTGCTCGGCCTGATCGCCCGCCCGCTGACCGCGAGCAGGATCGTGCTGCTGGCCGCCATGGTGGCCGGACTGGTGCTGTGTTTCGCGATCCCGCTGGCCCGTCGCATCTTCGCGTTGCAGCTGCCACCGGGCCGCGTGCTGGCCGCCGAGGCCGCCGTGTCGCTGGCCGCGATCATCGTCCTGACCGTGTGGCGAGCCCGGGGAGACTCCCGTCTGCAAGGCGCCCTGGGTTCAGGGGGCTCGGGTTCAGGGGGCTCAGGTTCAGAGGGTTCGGGTTCAGGTCAGCGTGACGGGTGAGGGCCGAGCCCGCGCGGGACGCGCCTCGCCGCGCACCCAGTCGTCGCCGTCGCGGCGGATCACGCAATCCCAGCCCAGTTCGCGCAGCCGGAGTTCCATCTCGCCGGGGTCTACGAAGTTCTTGACCACGCGGAACGTGCTGCCGTCGTTCAGCCGCCGCTCGACGACGTCATCCCGGCCCGGCACATAGGACTCCTTCCCGCGTTCACCGACATGCTCGTCGATGAACAGGACCCGCCCATCCGGGGCGAGCAGACCTGCCAGCGACTGCCAGAACTGCGCGAACCGGTCGCCCGGCACGTGCGACAGCCACGCCGAGAAGAACACAACGTCGAACCGGGCACCCGGATCCCACGAGAACACGTCGGCCACCGCGAAGCTGACGCTGGCCGGCCGCACCCGCTCACGTGCGATGGCGACCGCCTCGGGTGCCGAGTCAACAGCGGTCAGCGAGCCGGCCCACGACGCCAGCGCCTCGGTCCACAGGCCGGTCCCGCACGCGATCTCCAGCACGTTCCCGGCCGGCCGCAGCTCCGCGACCAGCCGCGCGATACGCGCGCGAGCGGCCGTGACATCGCCGTACGCCGTCACGTCGTACTCCCCGGCCCGGCGGCGGTAGTAACGAATCTGATCGGCCAGGACGTCGTCGCTCACCCGAATAGCATCACACGTGGACGCCTTCTGCTCCGAGTTCGGCTCTGAATTATTAGACCGGGAACCTGTGTGGCCCGGTAGCGGTGGTGCGACCTCCGCTAGATGATCTAACGCCAGTCGTTGTGGTTCATCAGGTCACACTTTCCCTGTGGCATTCCTTCGTACTCCCGACGGATGAACTCGCGAAGATGTGACAGGTCGGGTTTCGGACGAGCGTTGCCGGGTCAGATCATGGCATGAGGAGAACGGGGGTTCGCCACGCACGCGATCGTGCACGCGCTGTCCATTACGGGATCGATGACCTGGGAGATCACCTGGGCGCTGATCCTGGGATTCGGCCTGTCCGCGATCGTCCAGGCGGTGGTGCGCAGGGAGACGGTCGTCCGGCTGCTCGGGGACGACCGGCCACGGACGCTGGCGATCGCGGCGGGCCTGGGTGCCGCGTCGTCGTCCTGTTCGTACGCGGCGGTCGCGCTGGCTCGGTCCCTGTTCCGCAAGGGGGCCAGCTTCACCGCGGCCATGGCCTTCGAGATCGCTTCCACCAACCTGGTCATCGAACTCGGCGTGATCCTGGCACTGCTGATGGGCTGGCAGTTCACGCTGGCGGAGTTCGCCGGCGGCCCGATCATGATCGTCGTTCTGGCGGTATTGTTCCGGTTGTTCCTGCGCGAGCGCCTGCTGAACCAGGCGCGTACCCAGGCCGGCCGTGGCCTGGCCGGCTCGATGGAGGGCCATGCCGCGATGGACATGTCGGTCCAGCGCGAGGGCTCGTTCACCAGCCGCCTGCTCTCCGCCGACGGCTTTACCGCGGTGGCGCACGTGTTCGTCATGGAGTGGGCGGCGATCCTCCGCGACCTGGTCATCGGCCTGTTCATCGCGGGCGCGATCGCCGCCTGGGTGCCGGAGAGCTGCTGGCACGCGTTCTTCTTCGCCGGGCACCCGCTCGCCGCGAAGGTGTGGGGTCCGCTGATCGGACCCGTCGTCGCGATCATCTCGTTCGTCTGCTCGATCGGGAACGTGCCGCTCGCGGTCGTGCTGTGGCAGGGTGGCATCAGCTTCGGTGGCGTGGTCGCGTTCATCTTCGCGGACTTGCTGATCGCGCCGATCTTGAATATCTACCGTAAGTACTACGGTCCCCGGATGGCATTGTTCCTGCTCAGCACGTTTTACGTAGCGATGGTGCTCGCGGGGTACGTTATTGAGCTGGTCTTCGGCGGCCTTGGACTGGTGCCGCACGTTAACACGGCGAAGGTCCTGGAAAAGGGCGTGACCTGGGACTACACCACCTGGCTGAACATCGTGTTCCTGGCGCTGGCCGCCGCTCTCGTGATCAGGTTTGCCAGGACCGGGGGACCTGCCATGCTGCGCATGATGGGGGGAGCCCCCGACGATGATCACGACCACCACATGGAGAATGGCTGAATGGACACCGAACGGGCACGTGCCCTGCTTGAGACCGAGCGGGACGAGGTGCGCAACCTGCTCGCGGGCACCGATGAGGACGGCGAGCAGGACCGCGAGACCGAGGACGACGAGGCGACCGGTGACTACGCGGACGCCGCGCAGCCGCTGACCCAGCAGGGCATGGACGACGCCATCGCCGAGAGCCTGCGCGACCGCCTGGCCGCCATCGAGCGCGCCCTGGTCCGCATCGACAAGGGCACCTACGGCACGTCGGTTCGCAGCGGCAAGCCGATCCCCGACGCGCGCCTCGAAGCCGACCCGGCCGCCGAGCTCACCGTCGAGGAAGCGACGGAGCGCTCATAACGAACAGTGGCGGGAGGACCCTTCCACCCGGAGGAACTGCTGCTCGGCGGCCCGGACGCCGGCCCTGAGGACGAATTGCGCTAGCTGTCCGGCCAGTTACCGCCGCCCGGCCACGACGCGACGCGCTCGGGCGTGCGCGGGTACGGGAGGCGGCCGCGGGCGGCGAACCGCTCAGCGCGCGTCGCGCCCGGCAGCACCACCCGCGCCGCCATCAGCGTCGTGCCGCCGGGTTCGGCGATCTCCACCCAGCACACCTGCTGGGTCCGCACGTACGCGGGCGGCAGGCCTAGCCGGCCGCCCACCGCCTCCACCACCGAGGTGCACGACCCGGAGTTCGCGTAGAAGCCGGAACCGCCGCTGGTACGCAACTCCGGGTGGTGCGTGTGCCCGGACACGAACCCCAGGTATCCGTCCGCGACCAGGTCCTCGGCTCGCTGGCGAGCGGCATTGTTCTGCCCGTACCCGCGCTCGTCCAGCGCCAGCGCGGACACCGCCAGCCAGGCCCGCCGGGCGAGGATGGCGACCAGCGCGATGATCACCACCAGGTCCACCACGGCCCCGTAGCCGAGGATCACTGACCGGTGAATCCAGACCCCGGTGTCCGGATGGTGGGACCTGAAGTCCACGTAAAGCGGGATCCGCACCAGGATCAGCAGGACCAGCGGGATCGCGATCAGCCACCATATGTGCCGGATCAGCTTGCGGTACACCAGCCGGGACGCCACGAAGGACGGGAAGTCCGTCGGGTCGGCCATCTCGTGCGCGCCGTCCACCCAGCCGCGGCCCAGCCACTCGATCCGCGGGATGACCTCGCGCACGATGTGATGCCCGATCGGCGTGTCGAGGGAGTTCCGCGGGTCGTGGAAGCAGTTGTACGGGTCGAGCTGGTGTCCGTGCTCGACCCGGACTTTGCGGCCGTCAGCGAACAGCAGGTCCGCGGCCAGGCACAGCCGGGCGCCCATCAGCTCCCAGACCGCGTCCGCGGACTTCACGTCCCATGCCAGATCCCCGTCGTGATTCCCGACCGTGTAGACAACCTGGCCGCCGCGCTCGGTCACCGCGCGCAGCGCCACGCACAGGTCCTCGTGCGCGCGCAGGATCTCGGTGGCCGTCGCCTCGCTGAACCCCAGCAGTTCGGCGATGTCGCCGGCCAGCACGACGGTCAGCGGCTCCCGGATCTGCGCCAGCCGCTCGGCCAGGGCCTGGCACGAACGTCCGGACACGTCGGTGCGCTCCGGCGGCAAGTGCAGGTCACTGGCGACGAGAACCGTAGCGCCCTCGGGGATGACCACGTCGAGCAAGTCGGCGACGTCTGGTCGCGGCAAGGGCATGACGGGCGGTTCCTCTCCGGCCGGGTACCTACCCAGCCCGCTAAAAAGATATGACGTACGAGGGGGCCACATGGTTCTATGCGTGGCATGTATGACCACCTCATTGCGGAGGCGGCGGCCAGGAAACTCTGGGAAACCGCCGATGTGTACCGGTATGTCCCTGGCGGCGCCGCCGCCGCGGACGAGCACGAGTTCACCGTCGATACGCCGCCCGCCTACGTATCCGCGGATCACCTGCACGTCGGCCACGCGATGAGCTACTCCCAGCCGGATTTCATCGTCCGCTACCGCCGCATGCGCGGCCAGCGGGTGTTCTATCCGATGGGCTTCGACGACAACGGGCTGCCCACCGAACGCTACGTGGAGCAGGCGCACGGAATCAGGGCGGCGGACCTGCCGCGCGCCGAGTTCGTGGCGCTCTGCCTGGCCGAGACGCGGCGGGTCGCCGCGGTGTACGAGGACCTGTGGCGCCGCCTCGGCCTGTCCGTGGACTGGTCGCTGCGCTACTCGACCATCGATGAGCGCTGCCAGCGCACCGCGCAGACCAGCTTCCTCAAGCTGCGGGAGGCGGGATACCTGCGCCGCGCCGAAGACCCGGTGCTCTGGTGCACGCTGGACAGGACCTCACTGGCTCAGGCCGATATCGAAGACTCAGAACGCACCGGCGTGCTTCATACGATCACGTTCGCCGGTCCCGGAGACCGGCCGCTGCGGATCGCCACCACCCGCCCCGAACTGCTGCCCGCGTGCGTCGCGCTGTATCACCACCCCGCCGACTCCCGGTATGCGGGCCTCGGCTCCGCCACGGTGCCGTTGTTCGGGTACGAGGTGCCGGTGCGCACCGACGAGGCGGTGGACCCGGAGTACGGCACCGGGCTGATGATGGTGTGCACGTTCGGCGACGGCGAGGACGTGCTCAAATGGCGCCGTGACCAGCTGGGGCTGCGGCTGGCGATGACCGCGGACGGCCGGCTGAACGAGCTGGCCGGCGAGTTCGCCGGGCTGACCCTCGCGGAGGCGCGCAGGGCCATCGTGGCCCGCCTCGCCGAAACAGGGGCCGGCGGGGACAGCAAGCAGATCCGGCACGTGGTCGGCGTGCACGAGCGGTGCGGAACGCCGGTCGAGTTCCAGGTCAGGCCGCAGTGGTTCATCGCGGTCCGGGATCACCGGGACCGGTTCCGTGCCCGCGCCGCCGAACTGGAGTGGATCCCGCCGTTCATGCGGCGCCGGCTGGAGGACTGGATCGACGGCCTCAAGTGGGACTGGAACATCTCCCGGCAGCGCCGGTACGGGGTGCCGTTCCCCGTGTGGTTCTGCGACGAATGCGGTGAGCCAGTGCAGGCCAGGCTGGAGGACCTCCCCGTCGATCCGCTCACCGACTCGCCGCCAGCGGACCCATGCCCGGCGTGCGCAGGCGGTGCCTTCACCGGGGATCCGGACGTGATGGACACCTGGGCGACGTCGTCGCTGACCCCGCAGATCACCCGAGGCTGGGACAGCGAGCCCATGTCGGTGCGGGTGCAGGGCTTCGAGATCATCAGGACCTGGCTGTTCTACACCGTGGTGCAGTCCGAGCTGAACTTCGGCAGGCTGCCGTGGCGGTCGGCGATGATCGCCGGCTGGGGCCTGTCCGAGCAGGGACGCAAGCTGTCCAAGCGAGATCTCGCCAGGTCGACCCGCTACTCGCCGGACACGGTGATGGAACAGTACGGCGCGGACGCGCTGCGGCTGTGGGCGGCCAAGGGACGCAGCGGCACCGACCTGCGCTACAACGAGAAGGACGTGCGCACCGGCCGTAAGTTCGCGGTCAAGCTGTGGAACGTGGGCCGGTTCCTCGAGATGAACATGCCGGCCACGGACGGCGGCGAGCCCGGTCCCGCCGGTCCCGCGCCGGCCATCGAAGACCGGGGTCTGGTGGACCGCTGGCTGCTCTCGCACCTGGCGGACGCGGTCACCGAGGCGACCGCGGCGTTCGAGGAGTACGACTACGCGCAGGCCTATCAGGTGGCGTCGCGGATGTTCTGGTCGGTGTACTGCGACCGCTACCTGGAGATGGTCAAGGACCGGATCGCCGAGCCCGCCGCTCAGTGGACGCTGTGGGAGACCTACCGGGTGCTGCTCGGCCTGTTCGCGCCGTTCGCGCCGTTCGTCACCGAGGACATGTACCAGAAGTTCTTCCGCTCCCGGGACGGCGCCGTGTCGCTGCACGTCACGTCGTGGCCGGTGGCGGACCAGCGCTGGGTGTCCGTGCCGGACAAGGCGACCGGGGATCAGCTCGCGGTGATCCTGGACGCGACGCGCGCGCTGCGCAGCCAGCAGCGTCTCGGCGGCGGCACCCGGCTGAGCACGCTGACCCTGCGGGCACATGATCTCGCGGCACAGGCTCTGCTGGAGCGGATCGCCGAGCCGCTGCGGGTCGCCGCCCGGGCCGGCGCGGTCCGGTTCGGCGAGGCCGACTACCCGTCCGGCGTGGACGGCGTCACGGTCGGCATCGCCGTCTGATCTGGGCGGTCAGGTAGTCCACAGCGCGACCGTCCGGCCGGCCCGGGTGGCTAGCAGCGCACTGTCCGGCCTGAATACCATGGCCGAGACCGGCCCCGTGTGCGCCATCCGGGCCAGTTCCATCCCCGTCGCAAGATCCAGCAGCCGGACCGCGGGACCGCGACCGGTGGCGAGCTGGGTCCGGTCGGGGCTGAAGACGGCGCGTTCGTCGTACCGCACCTGGCTGACCACCTTGCCGCTAGCGACATCCCACACCCAGGCCATCTGGTCCTTTCCGCAGGTGATCAGCCGGGTGCCGTCCGGGCTGAACGTGATCATCGTGGCGACGCTGCCCGGGTTCAGGCTGGTCAGCTCGCGGCCGGCGTGCGGTTCCCACACGCGAACCGCCTGGCCGTCGGAGACGGTGACCAGCAGGCTGCCGTCCGGGCTGAACAAGACCATGCTGGCCGGCCCGTCGTGCGGCAGCCTTGCGGTCTCCTGGCCGCTGACCGGATCCCACACCCGCACCGTTTCGTCCACGCTGGCCGTGGCTAGCTGACTGCCAGATGGGCTGAAGGAGGCGGTCCAGCCCCAGGCCGCCACCTTCTCGGTCCACGGCTGCTCGCGGCCGGTGGCCGCGTCCAGCAGCCTAGTCCGGGTACCCCAGGGCAGTTCGCGGCCGCTGGCCACGTCCCACAGCCGCACCGTCCGGTCCGCGCCGTAGCTGAGCAGCCGCTTCCCGTCCGGACTGAACGTCGCGGAGCGGAACGGGCGGTGTGGTTCGAGCCGGGCGAACTCCGTGCCGCTGGCGGCGTGCAGCAGCGCGGTGCTGGTGCCGGTGTAGGTGATCGCGAGGGCCACCGTACCGTCCGGGCTGAACAGCACCTTGTTGACCTCACTGCCGTGCCGTCGCTGGGTGAGCTCCCGCCCGATGCCAGCCTCCCAGAGCCGGAACGTCCAGTCGCTTGCCGTTGCTATCCGGCTGTTGTCCGGGCCGAACTTGACAGCCGCACAGTCTTGCCGCTGACCGTGAGCAGCCGTTCGCCGCCGGAGCTGAACAGCATGGACGTCACCGCGGCCGCATGGTCGAGCCGGGCCATCAGGGAACCGGCCGGATCGCGGCGGCGGCGCGCGGCGCGGGCTCCAGGTACCAGTCCGGTCGGCAGGTCCTCCACGACGGATTGCCCGGCCGCTGCTGGCGGTGTGCCCTGGGAAAGCACGGCATTCACCGCGGGATGCGCCGCGGTGAACGGACCGGGCAGCCAGTCCGCGGGGAGGTCGGCGCCCCCCAGTTCGTCCAGCAAGTCGCCTGTGGTCGGCCGCAGCCTGGGGTTCTTGGCAAGGCAGCGTTCGATGACGTCGAGTAGTTGCCGCGGCACCTTCTCCAGGTCGGGAGCGCTGTGCACCACTCGGTACATCAGCGCGGTGGCGTAACCGGTGCCGAACGGCCCGTTGCCGGTGACGGCGAACGTGAGCACCGCGCCGAGGCTGAACACATCGCTGGGCGGCCCTGTCTGCGTGCCTTCGGCCTGCTCCGGTGACATGAACCCGGGTGAGCCGATGACCAGTCCGGTCTGGGTGAGCGAGATCGCCTCAGCGGCCTTGGCGATGCCGAAATCGATGATCCTCGGGCCGTCCGCCGCCAGCAGCAC
>DASXDG010000429.1:0-23523 GCA_036490795.1 Streptosporangiaceae bacterium | reverse complement strand
ATGAAGAATTTGGTCATTGCTTGATCGCGGCTGTAAGTAAGCCCGCCAATGCAATAGCCAATCGCCCCGCTCCCTTCGCGCCCACCCCTGAGCGATGCACCAGACATCAAGAGCTTCCTCTCGAGCCTCGGCAGGCGATATCACCAGCTGGATACACTTATATAACCCTGAACCTCGCGTAACCCTCGATCGCAATCTCGCACAAATGCCGGGCACTATCACCTGGCGGCAGGCCGGCGGACCAGCCTGGCCCGGTTGCCGCCGCAGTTCAGGCGATGCCGCTGGACCTCCCCGACGATGCCGGGACCGCGGCGACCGCGCACAAGTGCGCCCATGCGCTCTCTCATCTTTCGTGTGGCCGAGGGCGGTGCTCCAGCGGCTGTTGGCTGGCCGATGGCACGATCATCCTTATAGGCGCGGCCCGCCCGATTGGTCGCCACCGTTCCTGCAGTTGGCTTTCAGTCGCGCCCGTAGCGGTACATTCTGCGCGGATTGCGATCGGTGTTGATCTGCCTGGGTGCCCGTCTAGGGAGTGACATGGGGGCCTGATGCCTCCAGGATCCACATGTGGGATAATCCCACTATGAGCCGGGAGGTTGTTGTCACTCAGGCCGATCTAGGGCGGCGCATCGCGGATGCGCGGGCCGAGGCGGGCGTGACCCAGGCCGATCTGGCAGCCAGCATTGGCCTGGAGCGCACTGCGCAAGTCAGGATCGAGTCGGGAGAGCGGAAGGTTTCCGCGACGGAACTAGTAGCCATCGCAGGTGCCCTGAACATGCCAGTCGACTGGTTTTTCACCGAGTCCCCGGTCGCGGTTGTAAGCCGGCGCCGTGATCCGGCGGTAGGCGGCTTCTCTCGTCCCCTTGACCGCGCCCTGGAACTCGCGGCGCGAGACGTGGCCTTTCTGGAAGGCCGCCACCTTCTGCCGTCCGCTAGGCGGCCCCCGGCGCGCAGTACGCCGACGAGCTTCGAGAATGCCGAGGGTCTGGCCCGCGACATCCGCGCGGAAGCAGGACAGCCGGAAGGCCCGCTGCTGGATCTTCAGTCGGTTACGGAAAGCGTAGGGCTGCTCGGATTTTCCCTCGAGCTCGGCCCCGATGCCGGTGACGCCGCATACGTCGAGGTAGGCAACCTCGGCGTAGCGGTCATCAACGGAACGACCGATCCGGGACGGCGCAGGTTCAGTCTCGCTCACGAACTCGGTCATCATCTGACTGGTGACGCCTACGAACCGTCACCCAGGCTTGGCGCGTCGGATACCGAGCGCATGTTCAATGCGTTCGCCGCGTATCTCCTTATGCCACGGTCCTCCGTGGTGAGTATCTGGGATGAATTCTCGGCTCAATCGTCGCGGCTAGCCGCCATCGCGGTCGCCGTACGGTTCAGTGTGAGCTGGACCGCTGCATGCAACCAGCTCAGGAACCTCGACCTTATCGATTCCCAGGAGCGCGAACGCCTCGTCGAGAATGATCTGCGACGGGGGGAGCTATTCGAATTCGGCGAGCGTTTCGCTGTCGAGCTCGAGCCGCCGAGCGTGCCCAGGGCATACGCCCGCGCGGTGGTGGGCGGCTACCGGAGAGGACAGCTGACAGCAGCTAGGACCGTAGAACTGCTGCACCATTCGGTGGGCGAAGCCGACCTTCCCGAGCCGGATGCCATGTCACTGGATGAACTTCGCGGCGAGCTCGAGACAGGATTGTGACCAGCCTTGCCTTCGACGCCACGGCACTGAGCCATTTCGCTCGCGCCGGCCGTACCGACAAGCTTCAGATGGCCGCCGCAGGCGATGAGCCCATTCTCCTGGAAGAGGTAGCGGCAGAACTGGTCAGGGGTATTCCCGGCTATCCGCCGCTCGGGAACGCAGCCGCGGGCGGGTGGCTCAAGCAGGTCAAACTCGAAGAGCTACCAGAGCTTGCGGCGTTCGCCAGATACAAAGGCGAACTTGGTGGCGGGCCGGAAAGAAACAACGGCGAGGCGGCAGTGCTCGCCTGGGTAAGCGTTAACGGTGGCGTAGCGATCATCGATGAGATCGCGGCCCGCACTATCGGCAGCCGGGAACGCTTGCAGGTCCACGGGTCACTATGGCTGCTGATCCGGAGCTTCAAGGCCGGTGCGCTCGATCGCGCCACGGTCGAGGCAATCGTGGATGACCTCATCGGCACCGGGATGCGCCTGCCCCTCAGCACCGGCGCAGACCTCTTCGCGTGGGCCTACGAAGCCGGAATCCTCCCGTAGCAGGGCGCGCTGAGAACCGCCTCGCCCACGTATCGCCAGCAAGGCATAAAGGCGGAGAGCTTCGAGCTGGGAAAACTACAGAGACAGAGCGGCATCGCGCGACAAATGCGGACTCCATCCTCGGCGAAGACGGTGCACACGAGGTGTTCCGCTCGAAGCAGCAGACGCGAGGAGCGTGGCGACCGTCCGACGCATATTCGGCAGGGAGACTGTGACGGCGAGGCTGAACCTATGCTCGGCGCCCCCAGCGATCACATTCAGGGCAGCGCATAACTATACGAGCACGTGATGCGCGCTATTCGGCAGGTGAGGGCGCCGGCAGGGGCATGACAACGGCAAGCAAAGGAAAAGGTACAGCCCGGGCACTGCGGTTCCCCGGTGAGGAACCTCGGTGCCCCGCCCGGGTCATGCCGGGCTCCCTTCGCCGGCAGCATCAGGTAGGTCAGCCTCTGCGGCGGACGGGCCTGTACTCCATCCAAGTCCGGACTGGGCCAGGAGCCAGGGGCATTGACGTCCAAGGCCGCGGCAAACCGGACAAACCACCCGCACTCAGGCGGCATCGCGGTGATGGTGCGCGTGGCGTTCCGGGGAACCGGAACGCCACGCGCACGATCATGAAACCAGCCCACGAGCCGGACACCGTCCAACCCCGATCCGGCGGCGCCAACCCGATCGCCTTGCGGTGGCGGCAGATCCGCGCGGCACTCGACGATGCACTGCTCGAAGCCGGCTTCGCCGTGTTGGCTGTGCTGCCTGGTCAGCTGGCGGCCGGTTACTGGTCGAGGTACCTGCCGACGGCGCGGACGGTGGGGTTGCCCATGAAGTCCTTGAGACTGACCTTGACGCCGGTCTGCTCCACCAGCCGGGCGACCAGGACCGTGGCGAGCAGGGAGTGGCCGCCGAGGTCGAAGAAGCTGTCTTCCACGCCGACCTGATCGATCCCCAGCACCTGAGCGAACAGGGCACACAGCGCCCGCTCGGTATCGGTGGCGGGTTCTTGCAGGGCGGCGCCGGCGCCGTAGTCGGGGGCGGGCAGTGCGCGGCGGTCGAGTTTGCTGTTGGCGGTGAGCGGAAGCTTGTCCATGATGACGATGGCGGCCGGGACCATGTAGCCGGGCAAGACGCGGGCGGCGGCCTCGCGCAACACGGCCGGGTCCAGCTCAGTGCCGGCGGCGGGGACGACGTACCCGGCCAGGCGCTTGTCGCCGGGCTGGTCCTCGCGGAGGATGACACGGACTTGGCCGACGCCGGGCTGGGCGGCTAGCACGGTCTCGATCTCGCCGGGCTCGACCCGGAACCCGCGGATCTTGACCTGGTCATCGGCGCGACCCAGGTAGTCGAGCTGTCCGTCGCGGGTCCACCTGGCCAGGTCCCCGGTCCGGTACATCCGCTCCCCCGCCGCCTCGTACGGGCACGCGGTGAACCGTTCCGCGGTCAGCCGAGCCCGGCCCTGGTAGCCGCGGGCCAGCCCGCCCACCAGATACAGTTCCCCCGCCACCCCCGGCGGGACCAGCTGGAGCCGCTCGTCCAGGATGTAGGCGCGCCTGTTCCAGATGGGGCGGCCGATCAGGGGTGCCCCGGTCATGGTGCCGGGGACCGTGCTGGTGGTGGCGAACACGGTGCCTTCGGCGGGACCGTAGAGGTTAACGATCCGGGCGTGCGGCAGCGCGGCCCGGATTCCCGCCAGGACCTGCCCGGTGACCGCTTCGCCGCACAGGGCAACCACGGCGGCGGTGGCGGCGGTACCGGGTGCGGCCAGCACGTGCGCCAGCGCGGTCGGGACGGCGCTGATCATGCTGCCCTGCCACGGCCCGGCGGTCAGCGCGAGCAGGTTGGACACGATCTGGATGGCGCCGCCGGCGGTCAGCGTGCCGAAGATCTCGAACACCGACACGTCAAAGCTGAGCGACGTCGAGGCCAGCACCCGGGACAGCTCCGCCCCGGTGAACTCTGCTTCCGTCCAGCGCGCCAGCAGGGCCGCCGAGCCGTGCTCGATCACCACGCCCTTAGGCCGGCCGGTAGATCCGGAGGTGTAGATCACGTACGCCGCGCTGGACGGATCGATCCGGACCCCCAGATCGTCCGCGGACCGCCCGGCCAGGTCCCTGACGGTGGCCGGGTCGTCCAGGTGCAGCAGCGGCAGCCCGCCTGGCAAGCTGACCGCGACCTCAGCCGTGGTCAGCACCGTGACCGGGCTGGTCTCGGTGAGCATGTAGCCGATCCGGTCCGCGGGATAGGCGGGGTCGACCGGGACATAGGCGGCGCCGGTCTTGACTATGGCCAGCACCGCGATGATCATGTCCGCGGAGCGGGGCAACGCGACCGCGACGAACCGTTCCGGGCCCGCGCCCCGCGCGATCAGCAGCCGGGCGAGCCGGTTCGCCCGGGCGTTGAGCTCGGCGTGGGACAGCGTGACAGGCCCGTCGATTACCGCCGTCGCGTCCGGGACCCGCCCGGTTGTCGCCGCGATCAGCTCGGGCAACATCACCGTCTGGATGTCCCGCCCGGTGCGGTTCCACTCGGCGAGCTGGTAGCGCTCCGCGTTGGTCAGCACGTCCAGGCTGCTCACCGGACGGGCGGGATCTGCGACCGCCTGGGCCAGCAGCCGGGTCAGCCGCCCGGCCAGGTCCCGCACCGTCTCCGGGTCGAACAGGTCATGCGGGAACTCCAGCAACCCGGTAATCCCGGCCGGAGCCCCATTCTCATCCCAGGTCTGCTTGAACGCCAGCAGCAGGTCGAACTTGGCCGACAGGTCGGGGACCGGCAGGCCGACCGCGGTCAGGCCGGGCAGGTCCCATTCGGCCGCGGTCACGTCCTGGTCCGCGATCATCACCTGGAACAGCGGATGCCGGGACTGCGATCTGACCGGGTTCAGCACCTCTACCAGCCGCTCGAACGGCACATCCTGCCGTGCCTGCGCGGCCAGCACGGTTTCCCGTACCCGGCCGACCAGGTCCGCGAACCCGGGCTCACCGGACAGGTCCGCGCGCAGCACCAGCGTGTTCACGAAGAACCCGACCAGGTCATGCATCACTTCATCGGTGCGCCCCGCCACCGCCGCGCCCACTGGAACATCGGTTCCGGCTCCCATCCGGGACAGCAGCGCGACCAGGCCGGCGTGCAGCACCATGAACACGCTCGCCTGCTGCTCCCGCGCCAGCCCGGCCAGCGCCGCATGCAGGCCCGCGTCCGCCAGCTGCCAGCTCACCGCCCCGCCCTGCGGGGATAGCTCGGCCGGCCGCCGCCGGTCGAACGGCAGCGCCAGCTCTTCCGGCAACCCCGCCAGTGCCCTCTTCCAGTACTCGATCTGCCCGGTCAGCACCCCGCCAGCCGCCACGTCCCCGCTGCCGAGCAGGTCGCGTTGCCAGAGGGTGTAGTCGGCGTACTGGACCGGCAGCGGCGCCCAGTCCGGTGCGCGGCCGTCGCGGCGGGCCGCGTACGCGGCGGCCAGGTCCCGCATCAGCACCTGCACCGACCAGCCGTCACTGGCGATGTGATGACACAGCAGCACCAGCACGTGCTCATCAGCGGCAACGGTGAACACCCAGGCCCGCACCGGCAGCTCGGCGGCCAGGTCGAACTCGTACCGGGCCGCCGCGTCCACCAGCCCCGTCACCTCATTCTGTCCCGCCTCCTGCACGGTGACCGGGATCACGGCCTCCCCGGCCGGGATGACCCGCTGGTACGGCTGTCCGCCCTCGACCGCGAACACCGTCCGCAGCGCCTCATGCCGCCCGGCCACGTCGTTGAGCGCGGTGGTCAGCGCGCCGGCATCCAGCTGGCCGCGCAGCCTCCACGCGAGCGGCAGGTTATATGCCGTCCCCGGCCCGTGGAACTGCTCAAGGAACCACAGCCGCTGCTGTGCGAACGACAACGGCACCCGCTCCGGCCGCGTCTGCGCTCGCCGCAACAGCGGCCGCGCCGTCTCGGCGTCGTCCGTCATCCGGGCCAGCGCGGCGACGGTGGGGTGCTCGAACACCGCTCGGACCGGTACCTCTACCCCGAGCACGGTCCGGATCCTGGCGACCAGCCGGGTGGCGAGCAGCGAATGGCCGCCCAGGTCGAAGAAGCTGTCCTCAACCCCGACCTGGTCCAGGCCCAGCACCTGCGCGAACACCGTGCACAGCGCCCGTTCCCCGGCCGTGGCGGGCTCGGTCCTGGCTGACCCGGTGGCGTACTCGGGGGCGGGCAGAGCGCGGCGGTCCAGTTTCCCGTTCGGGTTCAGCGGCAGCCGGTCCAGCACCACCACCGCCGCGGGCACCATGTAACCAGGCAGCGCGGCAGCGGCGGCATCCCGCAGTCCGGCCGGGTCCAGCTGATGACCGGGTACCGGGACGACATAGCCGACCAGGATGGCGTCGCCAGGGCGGTCCTGCCGGACGCTGACCGCGGACCGCTCGACGCCAGGCTGAGCGGCCAGCACGGCCTCGATCTCGCCCAGCTCGACCCGGAACCCGCGGATCTTCACCTGGTCATCGACTCGGCCCAGGTACTCAAGCTGATCGGCGGCAGACCACCGGGCCAGGTCACCGGTCCGGTACATCCGCTCCCCCGCCGCCCCGAACGGGCACGCCACGAACCGTTCTCCGGTCAGCCCCGGCTCCCCCAGGTAGCCGCGGGCCAGGTTCGTCCCGGCCAGGTACAGTTCGCCAGCCACGCCCGGTGGCACCAGTACCAGCCGCTCGTCCAGCACGAACGCACGCATCGCGCCGACCGGCCGGCCGATCGGCGGATTACCGGTCCCGGCCGGTGCATCCGCCGGTGCATCCGCCGGTGCCAGCCACGCCGTCGAGTACACCGCCGCCTCGGTCGGCCCGTACACGTTCCGCACCCGGGCACCGGGCAGCGCGGCACGCACCGCCGCCATGGCCCGCGCGGTCAGTGCCTCACCAGCCAGCAGCACTGTCTCCGCCAGCGCCGTCGCCCCATGCACCGACAGCACACCGGTCAGGGCCGACGGCACCGCACAGATCAAACTGCCCTGCCACGGCCGGTCACGGTCAGCCAGCGCCAGCAGGTCCCGCACCACCTCGATACTGCCCCCGCTCACCAGCGGCGCGAACAACTCAAACACCGACACATCAAAGCTCAGCGACGTAGCGGCCAGCACCCGGGACAGTTCGGCACCGGTGAACTCACCCCGCGCCCAGGACAACAGCGCGGCCACCGCCCGGTGCTCCACCACCACCCCCTTGGGCCGGCCCGTCGACCCCGACGTATAGATCGCATACGCCGCGGCGGACAGCGCCAGCGGCCCCACCCGCTCCGCATCGTCCAAGTCAGCGTCAGCCCGCTGGGTTATCTTGGCCACGGTCGCCGGGTTATCCGTGACTACCTGCGCGACCTGGTCCGGCAAGCCCGGGCTTGTTTCTGTCGTGCTCAGGACCGCGACCGGGGCGGCGTCGGCGAGCATGTACGCGATCCGGTCCGCCGGGTAAGCCGGGTCAACGGGGACATACGCCGCGCCGGTCTTGACCACGGCCAGCACCGCCATCACCATCTCCGCCGAGCGCGGCATCGCCACCGCGACCAGCCGCTCCGGCCCCGCCCCCAGCGTCACCAGGTACCGGGCCAGCCGGTTCGCCCGCCGGTTCAGCTCGGCATAACTCAGCCGCACATCACCCGACACGACCGCGACCGCATCCGGTGTCCTGGCCACCTGATCCTGGAACTGCTCAGCCACCGTAACCGCGTTCTGGCCGGACGGGGCCGGCTGGGCCGGGCCGAGCAGCTGATCCCGCTCCTCACGGGTGAGCAGCTCGAACTCGCCGACCCGCCGGCCGGGATCCGCGACCGCCTGGCGCAGCAGCCCGGTCAGCCGGCCGGCCAGGTCTCGCACCGTGTCATGGTCGAACACGTCCACGGCATACTCGAACATGCAGTTGATCCTGCCCGGGCTGCCGTCAGGCTGGTATTGCTGCTGGAACATGCAGCTCAGGTCGAACTTGGCGGTGTCGGTTGATAGCGGCCACAGCGTCGTGCGCAGCCCCGGCACCTGCCAGGGTCTGCTGGTCTGGTCGTCGGAGATGATCATGGCCTGGAACAGCGGGTGCCGGCCCGGGGACCGGGCCGGGTTCAGCACCTCGACCAGGTGCTCGAACGGCACGTCCTGGTGCGCGTACGCGGCCAGGTCCGTCTCCCGGATCCGGTCCACCAGCTCCCCGAACTCCGGATCCCCGGACACGTCCGCGCGAAGCACCACCGTGTTCACGAAGAACCCGACCAGGTCATGCACCGCCTCATCGGTCCGCCCCGCCACTGGCGACCCCAGCGGGATATCAGTGCCCGCCCCCATCCGGGACAGCAACGCCGCCAGCGCGGCGTGCAGCACCATGAACACGCTCGCCTGATGCTCACGCGCCAGCGCTCCCAGCGCCGCATGCAGCCCGCCATCCAGCTCCGCGACCACCTCCCCGCCGCGCGTCAACGGACCAGCCGGCCGGGGCCGGTCATAGGGCAGCTCCAGTTGCTCGGGCACCCCGGCCAACGCGTCCCGCCAGTACCCCACCTGACGCGCCATCACGCTGCCCGCGTCCTGCCCGCTGCCCAGCAGCTGGTGCTGCCACAGCGCATAATCGGCGTACTGCACCGGCAGGTCCGCCCACCCCGGCGCCCGCCCGTCCCGCCGGGCCGCGTACGCCACGGCCAGGTCCGCGGTCATGACCTGCACCGACCAGCCGTCACTGGCAATGTGATGACAAAGCAGCACCAGCACATGCTCATCAGCGGCAACGGTGAACACCCAGGCCCGCACCGGCAGCTCGGCGGCCAGGTCGAACACGTACCGGACCGCCGTGTCCACCAGCCCCGCCACGTCGGCCCGCTCCACCGCCCGCACCGTGGCCGGGACCGTGATCTGGCCGGCCGGGACCACCCGCTGGTACGGCTGCTCATCCGCGACCGCGAACACCGTCCGCAGCGCCTCGTGCCGCGCGATCACGTCACCCAGCGCCGCCGTCAGCGCACTCGTGTCCAGCTCACCGCGCAGCTCCCACGCAAACGCGAGGTTATACGCGGTCCCCGGACCGTTGAGCTGTTCCAGGAACCACAGCCGCTGCTGCGCGAACGACAACGGCACCCGTTCCGGCCGCGGCATCGGGACCAGCGGCGGCCGCGCCGCTTCGGCCGCATCGACGACCTGAGCCAGCGCCGCCACCGTGGGGTGCTCGAAGACCGCCCGGATCGGGATCTCCACCCTCAGCACCGTCCGGATCCGGGATACCAGCCGCGTCGCCAGCAGCGAATGCCCGCCCAGGACGAAGAAGCTGTCCTCCACGCCGACCTTGTCTAGCCCCAGCACCTGGGCGAACACCGCGCACAACGCCCGTTCCTGTTCGGTTTCCGGTTCCCGGCCACGGCCGGCACCCGCTCCGTAGTCGGGTGCGGGCAGCGCCTTCCGGTCCAGCTTCCCCGTCGGCGACAGCGGCAGTGCGGCCAAAGCCATGATCGCGGCGGGCACCATGTAGTCGGGCAGGACGCGGGCGATAGCATCCCGCAGTGTGGCCGGATTCAGCTCGCTGCCGGCCGCGGGAACCACGTATCCGGCCAGCCGGATGTCGCCTGGCTGGTCCTCCCGTGCTATCACCGCGGCCTGCGCGACGCCGGACTGGGCGGCCAGCACGGTCTCGATTTCGCCAAGCTCGATCCGGAATCCGCGGATCTTGACCTGGTCATCGCTGCGGCCCAGGTATTCCAGGTCCCCGGCCCTGTTCCACCGGGCCAGGTCGCCGGTGCGGTACATCCGTTCCCCTGCCGTGCCGTACGGGCAGGCCAGGAATCGTTCCGCGGTCAGCCCCGGCCGGGCCAGGTAGCCCCGCGCCAGGCCCGCTCCCGCCACGTACATCTCCCCGCCCACTCCCCGCGGGACCGGCTTGAGCCGCTCGTCCAGCACGTACACCCGCAGGTCGGGGATCGCGGTCCCGACCACGCTAGCCGCGGCCTCGGTACCGTCCGGCACGACATGGCCGGTTACATGCACCGTGGTCTCTGTGATCCCGTACATGTTCACCAGCACCGGCGGGTCAGGGACCGTCCGCGCCCACCGCGCCACCCGGGCGCAGTCCAGCGCCTCCCCGCCGAAGATCACGTACCGCACGCTCAGCCCGGCGCCGTCCCCCCACACCTCCATCAGCTGGTAAAACGCCATCGGGGTCTGGCTCAGCACGCTCACCCGCTCGGCGGCCAGCAGGGCACGGAACTCGGCTGCGGACCGCGACACCAGGTACGGCACCACCACCAGCCGGCCCCCCGTGGCCAGCGCTCCCCACATCTCCCATACCGAGAAATCGAAAGCGTACGAATGGAACAGCGACCACGCGTCACCCGGCCCGGCCGGCACCCACTGCCGCGTCTGCGTGATCAGCCGCACCACGTTCCGGTGCTCCACCACCACGCCCTTGGGCCGCCCGGTCGACCCGGATGTAAAGATCACGTACGCGGGATGCCCCGGCACCAGCGGACCGGCCCGGTCCGCGTCACCGAGCGCGGCGCCGGACAGCCCCGCCACCACCGCCGCGCACTCCGGACCATCCACGACCACCGCGAGGACCCCGGTGCCAGGCAGCACTTCCGCCGTGGCCTGATCACAGACCAGCAGCACCGGGCCAGCGTCTTCGAGCATGAACGCGATCCGGTCTGCCGGATACCGCGGGTCCACCGGAAGGTAGGCCGCACCGGCTTTCAGCACCGCCAGCAGCACCACCACCAGATCCGCCGACCGCTCCATCGCCACCGCGACCAGCCGCTCCGGACCTGCCCCCAGCGACACCAGATGCCGCGCCAGCCGGTTCGCTCGCTCCTCCAACTCTCCGTAACTGATCGCTACATCCCCGCACACCACCGCCACAGCATCCGGAGCCCGCAGCACCTGCGCCTCAAACAACGCCGGCAACGTCAGCTCTCCCGCCGCCAGCTCCCGGTACCAAGCATCCGGATCCTCAACAGGATTCGTCACAGCCGCCCTCATCTTCCGGTCGCCGACGTCATCCAGGCAGCTCACCGTGCCAGCTCTCTGGAGTCGGCCGGCCACGGAGTGAAGCCTCCCGAATCGGCAGCCTCGCAGCCGGCCCGTAGGGCAGCACCTCCGACATTGCGCGCGGATTGACGTGCCGACGCTTTCGCGCGACTACGTCGAACCAGACCCCCTTGTCCGGAGGGAGCAGAATTGGCTAGCCGAGTCCACGGAACACTGCCGCGTTGCACAGCTGTTGTTATGAGAGAAAGCATGTCTCGCAGGCTGCATGCCACGTCAAGCGCCGCCGGCGGCTAGACTTCCTCCGGGACGGGCTGTAGCGCAGCTTGGCTAGCGCGCCTGCTTTGGGTGCAGGAGGTCGCCGGTTCGAATCCGGCCAGCCCGACTTTGAAGTCCTTCACAGCGTGCCGATGGCGCCATCGGCACGCTAGGCGTCGCTAGTCGCCGCCCTCAGGTTGCAGCGGAGGGTCGGTCGGCGGCGTCTGCGGCGTCGCGGTCGGCGTCGGGGTGGCGGTCGGCGACGACGTGCTCTCCTGGGTCGGTGTGGCGCTCGCCGGCGGACTCGCCGGCGGCGATGACGATGCCGTCGCCGACGGCTGCGCCTGCTGCTGGGTGGGCTGCTGAGTCGGCTGCTGGGTCGGCTGCGCGGATGGTGCGGCTGACGGCGGCGGCGGTGCGAGACCCTGGGACGCGACGGGTTCCGGTGTCGACGAGGCGGCGTTACCCAGCGGGGCGGACTGAACGACCGGGTCGGTCATCGCGCAGTTGGCCGTGTCCGAGGTCGGCTGCGCCGGCGCGACCGTGATCGTCATCGTGCCCGATCCCTCCAGGTGCATCGGCACGCTCGCGGCCTGCTGGGTCTGGTAGGTCCGCGTCGTGCCGCCGCCGAGCCGCACCGTCCACGAGCACGGATCGGTCAGCCCCGAATCCGACGGCGGCAGCGTTGCGCTGAACTCGGTGAGCCGCGTGCTGTTCAGCGTGTAGACGTACTTGCCGCTGCGGCCGACCTTCGCCACCCATGCGGTAACCCGGTGGTGGTTCAGGACCACCGACTGGATGCTCGGCGTGTGCGCGGCACCGACGGTGACGGGCCGCAGGCTGCCCAGTGAAGTGACAGTTTCGGTACCGCTGGGGGCCGGTGCTGCCTCCATCTTGGCCGGCTGGTGATGCGGGCCGCTGTCGATGGCGGTGACCGCGGGGTAGGCGAGGATGAGCACGAGCGCGGCGGCGGCCGCCGCGATGATGCCGTACTTGTTCCGCCACGGCCCGCGGCGAACGTTGCTGGCCGGGACGTACTCAGGGACTTCCGGAGGCGGGTAGACCAGGTCGAGCGCCGCGACGATCTGTTCGTCGATGCTCATGAGGCCCTCCCCCGCAGGTCGGCGCTTACCGCGCGACGGGCGCGGTCGAGGTGCGTGCGGACAGTACTTGGCGAGATGCCCATCTGTTCGGCGATCTCCTCGAGGGTCAAGTCCAGGTACGCCGATGAGAGCAGGACCTGGCGCTGGCGTTCGGGTAGACGGGCCATGCTCTGCAGAACGGTCAGCTTGTCGGCGACATCGGAGGCGTGGTCGTCCACGGGACGGTCGAGATCGGCGAGCGGGTCCCAGACATGGTTCTTCTTCTGCTGGCGGCGGACGTTGTTGAGCGCGCTGGTGAGCACGTAACGCCGCTGCGCCCGCGGATCATCAGAACGCAGTTCCGGCAGCCGGCTCCGGCACGCGAGGAACGCGTCGTTGACGGCGTCGTGCACGGTTTCCTTGTCGGTGCCCGCGAAGTACGCGCGAACCCGCTGCGTGATCCACGGATACGTCTCGCCGTAGAACTTTGCGAAACCCTCGTCGGATTCGGTATCCCACCGGTCGCCGGTGACGGTGACGCCGAGCGAGGCTCCCCGGTACTGCGCGAAGCTGACCTGCATCGCGGCCGGGCGGTTGGGGGATTCCAGGATCGCGCGGGTGGCGCTGATGCCCTGCCGCGCTGTCTTGCCCTGGTAGTGAGCCTTGATGACCACGGTGGCGATCATGGCTATGCATGTCCACCACGGTGTGGCCCGGGCGAGGGCAATAAGGTCTGTGACCATTGCTCCTACTCTCGAAGATCGGCCGGTGCCATGCGGCACTTACCAATTAGATGCCGCGGCGGGCCAAGATCCGCTACATCTAAATCACAGAGAGTAGTCAATTCGCGGTTACCCGCTGGTATTTGCCGGAAAAATTCTTTCGGTTTTAGCCCAGGTCGTCGTCTCCGTAGTCGTGGTCGGGGTGGTTGGCCGCGCCGAGCCGCCAGTAACCGCGGGTCACTAGCTCCCTGGCGGGCAGGTTCCGCTCGGCCACCAGATACCGGCGAATGCGACGCATCGCCGCTGCCTCGCACGCCACCCAGACCTTCGCCTCGGGGTCCGGACCAGCGGTCGCCGCCTCGTACAGTTCCTCGCCCCAGGCATCAGGTTCGCGGCGCTTATGCCAGCCGACCGTGGCCTTCGCCGCCGTGGGCAGTTCGATCTCGTCGTCCGGCCCGGCCACTTCCAGATGGACATCGGCGATGGCCGAGGCGGGCAGCGCGTCGAGCAACGTGCCGACGGCCGGGATCGCGCTCTCGTCGCCGGCGATCCACCAGCGTTCGATGGACTGATCGAGCGAAAATCGCCCGCCTGGCCCGCCGATCGCGAGCTGGTCGCCCGGCTTGGCCCGCTCCGCCCATTCCGAGGCGGGACCCGCGCCGTGCAGCACGAACTGCACCTCCAGCGTTTGGCTCGTTTCGTCAAAACGCCGCGGCGTGTACGTCCGCACCGATGGCCGCTCCCCCGCCTCCGGCCAGACCGGGCCGTCCGGGGAGTACTCGGGCAGCACCAGCGTCGTCTGCCCGCCGGCAGGCAGGAACACCTTGATATGCGAGGTCGGCGCCTCGATCCGGAACGCGCTCATCGCCTCGCCGCCGACCTTGACCGATACTAGCCGCGGTGTGATCCGCTCGACCGATACCACTTCTGCGCGCCGCGGCGGCTTCCGGCGGCGGACCTGCGCTCCTGGCGTCGTCACAATGAATCACCCTCTCTAGATATAACTTAGATATATCAGAGGCGTCCTCGACCAGCCACCGCCGTCCACGCCATCGACCTGATTCCCGCTACGGGGTGACGAAGTGGTAGCCGGCGTCGAGCAGGCGCGGGAGGACGATCTTGAGGGCGGCGACCGTCTCGGACCGGTCGCCACCGCCGTCGTGCTCGAGGATGATCGAGCCGCGGCGCGTGGTCCGCATGATGTCGTTCACGATGTAGGAGACGCCGGGGCGGGACCAGTCCCTGGGGTCGACCGACCAGTCGACCGGCGTCATCCCGGTTTCCGCGCAACGCCGGAACACGGTCTTCGACCAGACCCCGTAGGGGGCACGGAACCTGGCGGGAACGACGCCGGTCGCTTTGTGGATGGCCTCGGTGGCGCGGTCCATCTCGGACACGACCGCCGATGACCCGAGGACGCCCAGGTCCAGATGCCGCCAGGTGTGGTTGGCAATCTCGTGCCCGGCCGCGGCGACGTCGCGTGCCACGCCGGGAAGCTGATCGACCTCGATGCCGATCATCGAGAACATCGCGGTGATCCGGTACTTGGCAAGGAGCCGGAGGACCTGGGGTGTGTAGATGGCGCTCGGACCGTCGTCGATGGTCAGCGCGATTGCCTTTGAGCGGTCCTCGACGTAGAACATCGGTTCCTTGGCAACGGTCCGGCGGGGTGGCAGATGCACCGATGACCCACGGCCCGGTTGCCTGGCGCCCGCGGGCTCGGTCCCCGTGGGGCTCGGCGTCGGCTTGGCCCGCACGCTGGAAGCGAGGCGGGCGGCCGGCGCCGAACAGCCGGCCACAAGCGTGATCCCCCCGGCACTGAGCAGCATCCTGCGGGTGAGCGGCTCCCGTTCTCCGCTCTCCCGCATCTCACGGTCCGTACTCACCTGTCCACTCCCCGATGATCGACAGAACAAGACATTCATGCATTTACCCGCCTACTCACTACCAAGACCGATTTGCGGCCCCATTGGTTGCAGCGGATTTGCGGCTAAGCGCGTTACGCGGGTTCGCGCCCCGGCCGGTTGCGAGCAGGCGCGCCCGATGGGTTGCAGGCCGGCGCCCAGACACCCAGAACGGTCACGGTTGCCGAGACTCGGCACATCGTGCGCGTGGCGTTCCGGGATTCCGGAACGCCACGCGCACGATGATCCCGGCACCCCGCGTCGACGCGGACAAAGCGGGGCAAATCGCGCGCAGACGGGGCCGCCGGGACTTCGGGCTGCCCGCGAGGCGGCGACCCTCCCATTAGCGCGGAAGATCTGCTTTACACGGTAGAAATGCCTGCTCACAGCAACATTAGCTACCGTGCTGGACATAATTACCGCGCTGATCGCGCAGCGGGGGGCCGAAGGGCCTGCCGCTCACGTTGACATGCGCAGATACGATCAATAGCCTGCTCAATTATGAGCAAAACTAGTCAGGAGCTGCTCAGTCAGCCTGATTGCTGGCGCACGGCGGCAGCGCGCGCGGGCAACGGGGCGGACGCGGGCGACGGGGCGGACGGGCGTAGCGGACGGCTGCTGCCGGCACCCGGTCAGCGGATCGCCTTGGCCGGGTGCGGGACGTCGCGGTACATGGCCCAGGCCATGGCCGCCTGGCGGGAGGCGCAAGGCGACGGCGTCACGGACGCGTTCGCGGCCTCCGAGATGCCAGCTAGCCGCTCATACGACCTGGTCATCGCGATTTCCCGGTCCGGAACCACGACCGAAGTCGTCCAGCTGGCCAACGAACTGCGGCAGAACGGCAACCGCGTTCTCGCCATCACCGCCATCCCCGGGATGCCGGTGGCGGACGCCGCCGACGCGGTGATCGACCTGCCCTTCGCCGACGAGGCCTCGGTCGTGCAGACCCGTTTCGCCACGAGTGTCTGCGCGCTGTGGCGCGCGCACCTCGGGCACGACGTGAGCAAGCTGGCCGACGAGGCCGAAGCCGCGCTCAACGTGGCCGACGAGCAGGACCTCGGCAAGTTCCGCCAGTTCGTGTTCCTCGGCCGCGGCGCGGGGGCGGCGCTGGCCAGCGAGGCGGCGCTGAAGTTCGGTGAGTCCGCGCTGGCCTGGAGCGAGGCGTACCCGGCGATGGAGTTCCGGCACGGGCCGATCAGCGTGATCGGCGAGCACACGCTGGTCTGGGCGATCGGCCACCTCGACGAGGACTTGGCCGCGCAGATTGAACAGGCCGGCGCGACGGTGCGGCGTTCGGCTGGCGACCCGATGGTTGACCTGGTCACCGTGCACCGCGCCGCCGTTACGCTCGCCGAGGCGAAGGGACTGAACCCGGACCAGCCGCAACGGCTCACCAGGTCAGTGATCCTGGCGTGAGGCACGGCCAAGGGCTCGAGCCGCCGCGGGGGCCGGCTGAGGGCGCTACGGGACGAAGCAGCACGGTTAGTTGTGAGTTCTCATGATCCTTACTGTCACGCTCAATCCGGCGATCGACGTGACGTATTACCTGGACAGGCTCGTGCGGCAGGCCGGGCTGCGGGTGGACCGGGTGCTGGAGCAGGCCGGCGGCAAGGGCGTGAACGTGGCGCGCGTGGCCGCGGCGTGCGGAGCGGACGTGTGCGCGACCGGGCTGGCCGGCGGATACCGCGGCGAGCGCCTGCGCGCCGGGCTTGGGGTCCGCGACGAGTTCTGCCGGGTCGAGGGCGAGACGCGGCAGACCGTGAACATCGTCGAGACCGGACGCCAGGGACTGCCCACCGAACTGCGCGAGCCAGGGCCGGTGGTCACCGGCGCGGAGTGGGACCGGTTCGTCGGCCGCTTCTCCGCGCTGGCCGCCGAGGCGGACGTGGTGACGATGTCGGGGAGCCTGCCGCCGGGGGTGCCCGTGGACGCGTACGCGGTGCTGACGTCGGTGACGCGTTCGGTGTCTGCGGCGCGGGTGATCGTGGACACGGGTGGCGAGGCGCTGCGGCTCGCCTGCGCGGCAGGGCCCGACCTGGCCAAACCGAACGAGGCCGAGCTGGCGACGGTAGCCAGGTCGCAGCCCGGCGATGTGCTCACCGGCGCCGACTCGCTGCGTGACCTCGGCGCGACGGCCGTGGTGGTGTCGCTCGGCCGTTCGGGATCGGTGGCGGTGACGCCGGACGGCCGGTGGCGGGTGAGCCACGACGCCGTACCCGGCGCAAACCCGGTCGGCGCGGGCGATGCCCTGGTGGCGGGCCTAGCCCTGTACTCGTCGGGCGACTGGCCTACCGCGCTGCGCAGGGCCAGCGGGCTGGCGATGGCGAGCGTCCTCGCCTCGTCCGCCGGCGAGATCGACCCGGCGGCAGCCGGACAGTTCGCCGCAAACATACGCATACGGAAGATACGAGGGGCCTGACCGATGACCACTGCCGAGAGGCCGGCCTTCGTGCTGGCCTTCGATCACCGCAACTCCCTGCGCCACTGGTACAAGGATCTGGGCCGGGGTGAGTCTGAGTCCGTCACGGCCGCGCTCGCCTCAGCCAAGGTTCTCGTCGCCGAAGCGCTCCTGGCGGCCGCGAAGGAAAATCACGGTCAGCCGATGCTGCTGATCGACGAGGAGTACGGCGGCGACGCGATCAAGACCATCCGCGCGGCCAGCGAGAACGTGCAGGTCATCGTTCCGGCCGAACGCAGCGGCCAGCCGGAATTCAGCTTCGAGTACGGCGACGACTTCGGCGCGCACATCGAGGCGTCCGGTGCGGACATCGTCAAGGCACTGGTCCGCTACAACCCCTCCGGCGACCCGGCCGGCAACGCCCGCAGCCGGGCCGGCCTGCTCCGCCTCGCCGCGTGGCTGAACGCGCGCGGCACACCGCTCATGCTCGAACTGCTCGTGCCGCCCACACCGTCACAGGAAGGAACGGAATTCGACCACCAGGTCAGACCTGGCCTGACCAGGGAGGCAATCGGCGAGCTGCGCCAAGCCGGCCTGTCCCCCGCGTTCTGGAAGGTCGAGGGCCAGCCGTCCACCGCGGAGTTCGCCTCGCTCGCCGCCGCGACCGGTAACGGCCGCTGCCTGGTACTCGGCCGCGGCGCGGACGCGGACGCGGTCGATCGCTGGGTGGCGATGGCGGCGCCGGCGCCCGGCTTCAGCGGCTTCGCGGTCGGCCGGACGATCTGGGCCGGGCCGCTCGGCGAATGGCTGACCGGCACCAGGGGCCGCGCAGACGCGGTCGCCGCGATCAGCGCCAACTACCTTCATTTCACCGAGATCTATCTTCATAACTCCACTGGGTTAGACGGTACGGACCTCCAGGCCGGCCGAGCGGAGACGGTCAAGTTCGGCTGGGTCGGCATCGGAATCGGTGATGAGGATGCCGACCTCGGACAGGTCGCAGATGGTGGCGAAGGCCACCTTGCCGAGCTTGGTGCCGTCGGCGAGCACGACGGCACGTTTCGCGCGCTTGGCCAGGACGGCGTTGGTGCGCGCCTCGGTGTGATCGTGCGTGGTGCAGCCGGCCTCGGCCTCGATGCCGTCGACGCCGAGCAGCGCGACATCCAGGTGATAACCGGCCAGGGCCTGCTCGGCCACGGGACCGACCAGTTCGAACGAGGCGGAACGCGCCATGCCCCCGGTCACGATCAGGGACAGGTTCGGCCGGACGGCGAGTTCGGCGGCGATGTTCAGCGCGTTCGTGACGACGGTCAGATCCTGCCGGGAGGCGAGCACGCGGGCTGCCTCGGTGGTCGTGGTGCCGCCGGTGATACCGACCACGCCGCCTTGCGGCACGAGTTCGGCGGCGGCCTTGGCGATCCGCTGCTTCTGCTGGGAATGCCGCTCGGTCCGGTACCGGACGGGCAGTTCGTAGCTCACCGCCTGCACCACGGCACCGCCGTGGGTGCGGGACAGCAGCTGCTGGTCGGCAAGCTGGTGCAAGTCGCGGCGGATGGTCGCGCCGGAGACGCCGAGTCGTTCGCTCAGTTCTTCCACCGAAGCGGATCCGTTGCCAGAAAGCTGTTCAAGGATGGCGCTGAATCGCTCGAACTTGCGCATCCGGCGATCATATCTGATCACACTGCGAAACACCCAGCTCGGCGCTCCGCCCTGCCTCGTCTACGCGTGGCCCGAACAGTTCATGGCGTCCGATTCCTCGTAGAAGGCCCAGCCGCAACCCGGCACCGCGCACGCCTTGAGGTAGGACCACGTGCCGCTGGTGACGGATGCGGCGATCGCGACGGCGATGGCGGCCACCATGCTCGGATACGGGGCGCGGGCAGCGGTTATCCAGTGCGCACCCGCCGCCGGGTCCACGGTCAGGACCAGCCGGCCGTCGGCGAATGCCTTGGTCAGCCTCGCGGCGGCAGCCTCGTCCTCCCTGCCCTCGGTGCGGGCAGCCAGGACAGCACGCAGTGCCTCGCGGAGGCGGAGCAGACCGCTGTGCTCTGACGTGCTGACCACCACTGGGTCGGCGGGCAGGACTCCGGCGCCGCGGAACCAGCCGACCGCGGACGGGCGGTCGCCGAGCAGGTCGAAACCGCTCTCCCGCAACGAGACAGTGTTGACGAACGCCTGCACCAACGCGAGCGGGCCTGGGGCTGGTTTCCGGCCGGCCGGATCGGAGCCGGCCATCTGTACATCTATGGTCACACTCGCATGCTAACCGTCGTCGCTAAGATCGCGCGGGACACCACGGCCAGTTATGACACTTCCGACCGATCTTGAGACCAGAGAGTATGGAATGAACCTTCGCGATCAATACGGCGGTACGTGTGCGCGCCGAAGTAGTCGCGCAAACCCTGGATGAGGGCGGCCGGCAGGCGCTCGGCGCGGACCGCGTCGTAGTAGGCGAGGGCGGCGGAGAACCCGGGCGCGGGAATGCCGAGGCGGGCGGCGGTGGCCACCACCTCGCGCCAGGAATCCTGCGCGCCGCCGATCTCGCGGCTGAAGTGCTCGTCGGTGAGCAGCGTGCGCAGGTCAGGGTCGCGCTCGTAGGCGGCGCGGATGCGGTCGAGGAAGACCGCGCGGATGATGCAGCCGCCGCGCCAGATGACGGCGACCTGACCCAGGTCGATGTCCCAGCCGTACTCGCGGCTGCCGGCGTCGATCATGTTCCAGCCCTGCGCGTAGCTGACCAGCTTGGAGGCGTACAGGGCCTGCTCGATGTGGTCGGTGAGGTCCTGCGCGTCTCCCGCGGGCACCGGGCCGGGCAGGCCGCGCGCCGCGGCACGCAGGTCGGCGTGCCCGGACAGCGACCTGGCGAACACGGCCTCGGCGATGCCGCTGACCGGAACCCCGAGGTCGAGAGCGTCCTGAACGGTCCACCGGCCAGTGCCCTTCTGCTCGGCCTGGTCCAGCACGATGTCGACGAACGGCTTGCCGGTCGCCGCGTCCGTGTGCGCGAGCACCTCGGCGGTGATCTCGATGAGGTAGGAGTCCAGGCGGCCTTCGTTCCAGCGCCGGAACGTCTCCGCGATCTGCGCCGGTTCCTGGCCGGCACCGTACCTGAGCAGGTCGTATGCCTCCGCGATCAGCTGCATGTCGGCGTACTCGATGCCGTTGTGCACCATCTTCACGAAGTGGCCCGCGCCGTCGGGGCCGATGTGGGTGCAGCACGGCGTTCCGTCCACGTGGGCGGAGATCGTCTCCAGCATGGGGCCCAGGGCCTCGTACGATTCCTTCGACCCGCCCGGCATGATCGACGGGCCGTTGAGCGCGCCTTCCTCCCCGCCGGAAACGCCCATGCCGACGAAGTGGAGCTGCCTGTCCTTGAGGGCGGCTTCGCGGCGGCGGGTGTCGTGGAAGTGGGCGTTGCCGCCGTCGATGAGCATGTCGCCAGGTTCGAGCAGCGGGGCGAACTCGTCGATGACCGCGTCGGTGGCCTGGCCGGCGTTCACCATGATCACGATGCGGCGAGGTCTTTCCAGCGACCGCACGAACTCTTCGGCTGACTGCGACGGGACGAACGCGCCCTCATCACCGAACTGTTCCATTATGTCCGTTACGCGGGAAGCGGTCCGGTTGTGCAATGCGACGGTGTAGCCGTTGCGGGCGAAGTTCCTGGCGAGATTGCGGCCCATCACGCCAAGGCCGGTAACGCCGATCTGAGCGCTCATAGTTGACAACCGTATCGTGACAACCTGGACCGGGGCTCGCGGCATCACTCAGGGCATGGAGGTAAGTCGTCATCAACTCAGAAATGAGGATGACTGGCTGGTCGTAGGGTTCTACATATGGCTGAGTGGCATGACCTGAACCGGTCCAATTGGGATTCCCGGGTGCCGGTGCACGTGGCGAGCCGGTTTTACGATCTGGACGGGTTCCGTGCGGGCGGGGACACGGTGGGGCCGTTGCAGGCCGCCGAAGTTGGGGACGTGACTGGCAAGCGCCCGGTCATTGGCCGCCGACCTGGGCGTTCCGGCCGCGTTCGTGGAGTCGGATGTGCATGACGCGGTTTCCGCGTTCGAGGGCGAGCGGTTCGACATCGTCTACACCGGCATCGGGGCGCTGTGCTGGCTGCCTTCGGTCACCCGGTGGGCGTCGGTGGTTGCCTCGCTACTGGAACCCGGTGGGTTCTTGTACCTGATCGAGGGACACCCGTTTGTCCAGGTGCTTGATGAATCGCTAGCCGTTGAGTCCGACTACTTCGATTCCTCCGGGACCGTCGAGGACTATCCGCACACGTACACCGATGGGCCCGAGCTTGCCCAGACCCGGAGCGTGCAGTTCCAGCACTCGCTGGGTTCCATCGTGACGGCGCTGGCCGAGGCGGGGCTGCGGATCGAGTTCGTGCACGAGTTTGACTTCGAGATGTTCCAGCTGTTCCCGTCGATGTCGCGGGGGGCGGACGGGCTGTACCGGCTGCCCGCCGGGCGGCCTCGGGTGCCGATGATGTTCTCGTTGCGGGCTAGTCTGCGCTGAGAGACGGCTGCGGAGGCGGTACGCTTGCTGGTGGCGGTGGTGGTTGATGCCGCTGCGCGGGTGTAGCTCAATGGTAGAGCTCCAGCCTTCCAAGCTGGTCATGCGGGTTCGATTCCCGTCACCCGCTCTGTCGTTTCCTTAGCTGGTCAGAGCGAATATTCGAGTGTTCGAAGCGGCTTCTCTTTGAGGGTGATTTGGCTGCCGGGCCATTAACGGGCCATTAGCCTACGGGGACGAGCGCGCCCACCTGGCCGTCGTCATCGTCGTCTTGCCTCGCTTGCTCGGCCTGGACGTGAGCGTCGATGCCGTCCGTCATGGCCTTGTCGGCGCCGCGCGCCTCGTGCTGGTAGATGAGCGCGGCCCGCTCGCTATCGTGACCCATGCGCGCCATCAGATCCTTGATCCCCGCGCCCCCGGCCGCCGCGAAGGTATTGCCGGCGGGAGACGGGCAGCGGCGTGGCGCTGCCTGGCCCGGTCGCGGCGGCGAGCGCCTCGGCGAACGAGAAGCGGCTCGTGGCGTAGTGCCGCATCGCCGTCAGGACCTGGGTGATCTGGCTCTGCACGTCGCCGGGGATGGCGCTGCGGTCCGGCACGCTGATGCTGCCCGGGGTGACGGTGTACATGCCCAGCAGCTCGGCGGCGGCAGCGGCGCGCCTGCCGTTGGTGACCGGCTCGCCGCTCACCCGGGTACCTCCCCGGCTCCGGGCACCCGCGCTGCGCCGGGGTGCACCTGCCCGTCGGGCTCGGCGAGCCCGGCCGGCGGTTGCCCGTCGGGGTAGAGCTTGCGGACGGTCTCGGCCGCCGCGACAGCGATCTCCATCTGCTGCGGGCGGTCGCCGCGGCCCAGGAGACCGCTCCGGAAAGCTTGGGGCGGCCGTGCAGCGGCCTGTCGCTGACCAGGAGCAGCGCGGCGGCCGGGATCTTGTACCGGTACCGGTACCCGTTCGCGGCCACGGTCGCCGATTCCATGTCGGCGGCCACGGCGCGGGACAGCCGCAGCCGTTCCTCGACCCGCGACAGGTGCATCTCCCAGTTGCGGTCCGCCGTGCTGTACACGATGCCCAGCCGCGACCGCAGGCCGCGGGACCCGATCTCGTGCAGCAGCACGGCGTTCAGCGCCGGGCCGGACATCACCGGGATGCCCGGCGGCAGCACTTCGAACAACGTAGGGCCGGTCTCGTCGGTGTAATTAATCCCTAGTCTGAGGCCAAAATTCGAAATCCACATGACACGCCTGGAGGTGGTGGATCCCGGCGCCCGGCGTGACTACAGTGCGTGATTGCCGATGGCGGATCCGATGCGGGTCGCTTCGCCTGTTCAGCGGCGGCGGTGCCGCTGGTTTCCAGTTCGTATAGGACAGGGGTATGACCATGACCGGTTACCGGAGTAGCCTGCCGTCGCCTGAGGGCTGGTGGAAGCTGGATGAGGG
>DASXDG010000428.1:0-1801 GCA_036490795.1 Streptosporangiaceae bacterium | reverse complement strand
ACGGGCGACCCGATGACCGGCGCCGCCATCGCGGACGGGGATCAGGTCGTGGTCAGGCAGCAAGACGAGGCGGACAGCGGCGACATCGTGGCGGCGATGATCGACGGCGAGGCCACCGTGCGGACGCTGAGGCGCTCTGGTGATGAAGTCTGGCTCATGCCTGATAACGCGCTGTACACGCCGGTACGTGGCGATGAAGCCGTCATCCTCGGCCGGGTCGTGGCGGTCATCCGCAGCATCTGACCGCCCGCTGGTCAGTCCGGGCCGCGGGCCAGGTGCTCGGCCACTTCCTGTTCGACTATAAATTCGATATACTGCTTCAAAGTAGCTGGGAATCTCGAACTCCAGTACCTTAGCGGAAGGTGGCCGCAGGATGACCGCTAGCATTCAGCCGTCCAGCGGCGATGGCTGCAGCCAGCTGCTGACTAAGCGGCAACAGGACATCCTCACCTACGTCCGCGAGTCGACGAAGCGTTGTGGTTATCGTCCCAGCATGCGAGAGATCGCCGATGCGGTCGGCCTGAGGTCCACCTCGGCTGTTTCCCATCAGCTGACGATCCTGGAGCAGAAGGGGTATTTGACCCGTGGTGTCGGGATGCCGCGCACGGTTGTCGAGAAACTGCCGGCTCATCGAGCGATTCAGGAGCGATGGGATGAGGCTGGAGAGGCTCCGGCAGACCTCGGCTCACAGGACCTGATTGGTGTGCCGATGTTTGAACGGATGGCGGCCGGCGACCCGGTGATTGCCAATCCAGAGTCCGTAGGGACCATGTGGTTCCCGCGCGAGATGATCGGCTTCGGAGTCTTCTTCGCCGTCAGGGTGGTAGGAGATTCGATGGAGAAGGCGAACATTTCCGATGGTGACTGGGCGGTAGTCCGCCAGCAGGACGAGGCGCACAACGGAGACATCGTCGCTGCGATGATCGAGGATGAGGCGACGGTTAAGACGTTCTTCCGCGCGAGCGGCCATACCTGGCTGATACCGCAGAATATCGGCTACGAACCGATCCCAGGTGACCGGTGCCGTCTATTGGGGAAAGTTGTAACGACGATAAGCCGGACCTGAATCGGCGGAAGCCCGCAAGAGGATTCAGCATCTCCCTGCGGGCTTCCGCTATCACGACCTATGGCATTACTTCGCCATCACGATCAGCAGTCGTAGTAGAGCTCGAACTCGTGCGGGTGCGGGCGCAGCCGGAGCTCGTCCAGCTCGGCCGTCCGCTTGTAGTCGATCCAGGTCTCGATCACGTCGGGGGTGAACACGCCGCCCTCGGTGAGGAAGGCGTGGTCAGCCTCGAGGGTGTTGAGCACGGCCTCGAGGGAGCCGGGAACCTGCGGGATGGCGGCCGCCTCGTCCGGCGGCAGCTCGTACAGGTCCTTGTCGACCGGCTCCGGCGGCTCGATCTTGTTCTTGATCCCGTCGATGCCGGCCATCAGCATCGCGGCGAACGCGAGGTACGGGTTGGCCGACGGGTCCGGGACGCGGAACTCGACCCGCTTGGCCTTCGGGTTCGTGCCCGTGATCGGGATCCGGCAGCAGGCCGAGCGGTTGCGCTGCGAGTACACCAGGTTGACCGGGGCCTCGAAGCCGGGCACCAGCCGGTGGTAGGAGTTCGCCGTCGGGTTGGTGAACGCCAGCAGCGACGGCGCGTGCTTGAGTAGGCCGCCGATGTAGTACCGGCCGATGTCGGACAGGCCCGCGTAGCCGACCTCGTCGTAGAACAGCGGGGAGCCGTCCTTCCAGATCGACTGGTGGCAGTGCATCCCGTTGCCGTTGTCACCGAACAGCGGCTTGGGCATG
>DASXDG010000427.1:0-3935 GCA_036490795.1 Streptosporangiaceae bacterium | reverse complement strand
TCCCAGCAGTCATAGCCCGGATGGGTCACCCACAGATACAGCCCGGCCTCGGAGTGGTCGATCGTCCAGCCAGCAGCGGTAAAAGCATCCGCGAGCACGGAACGCCGCGCCTCATACCGTGCCCGCTGCGTAACCGCGTGGCCCTCATCAAGCAGGGCGGCGGTCAGCGCCGCCTGCACCGGCCCCGGCATGATCAGCCCGGCGTGCTTCCTGATCTCCAGCAGCGACGCCACCAAAGCCGGGTCGCCGGTCACGAACCCGGCCCGGTATCCGGCCAGATTGGACCGTTTGGACAGGGAGTGCACGGCGAGCAAACCGGTGAAAGACCCGTCGCACACCGAAGGGTGCAGGATCGAGACCGGCGGTTCACCGGACCAGCCGAGCGTGATGTAGCACTCGTCAGAGGCCACCACACACCCCCTGGAACGCGCCCAGGACACCACCTCGCGCAGGTGCGCGACGGACGCCACCTTCCCGGTCGGGTTCGAGGGTGAGTTGACCCAGACCAGTCGGGGAACCTGGTCAATTGCGCGATCGAGGCGCTCTAGCGATGTCAATTGCGCAATTGACCCGATGGGGAGCGCTCGCGCCCCGGCGAGCCGCGCCCCGACGTCGTACGTCGGGTACGCGACCGCCGGGTGCACGACCATGTCTCCTGGCCCGAGCCCCAAGTGCAAGGGCAGCGAGGCGATGAACTCCTTGGTGCCCACCACCGGCAGAACGTCGTCCGGTGAGACGGCAACCCCGCAGTCCCTCGCCAGCCACCCCGAAGCAGCGGAACGCAACTCCGCCGTCCCCCGGGTCGCCGGGTATCCGGGCCAGTCAGCGGCCGTGGACAGGGCAGCCTGGACTACGTCAGGCACCGGGTCCACGGGGGTTCCCATGGACAAGTCAGTCATGCCGTTCTGATGCAGACTGGCCTTTTCCTTGAGCGCCCCCAGCCGGTCCCAGGTGAATGCGGGCAGCCGGGTGGCGAGCGTCACTCGTGCGTTTCTTGCGGCGGCAGCGCCGCTACCACCGGGTGATCGGTGCCAGTCTTGCCGGTCTTGGATGCGCCGCCAGGGGAGCCTAGCTCGCTGAAGAACTCCACGTTGACCTTGTAGTAGTCCTTCCACTGCTCCGGAACGTCGTCCTCGTAGTAGATCGCCTCAACCGGGCAGACCGGCTCGCAGGCACCGCAGTCGACGCACTCGTCCGGGTGGATGTACAGCATCCGCTCGCCCTCGTAGATGCAATCCACGGGGCATTCTTCGATGCAGGCCTTGTCGAGCACATCAACGCAGGGCTGCGCGATGATGTAGGTCACGGGTGAACTCCTGTCGTCATGTACTTGCTACCCCACAGTATGGCGGCTCGCGCGCTAGCCAGCGACAATAGTGTCACTTGACGGTCCGGGGTCGCGCTGCCAGCCCATACTCCCATCTGCTGCCTCCCACTCATAACCCGCATACCGCACATTGCTGATCTGGTATTCCTGGGCATGAGTTACCAGCCAGGCCGCCACCGTCCAGCGATCTCGCGGCTGGGCTTCTACCAGGATTTTGTCATAACTAGCCGTGGTATCTCTGACCATGACGTCATCTCGTCCCGCCGGGCCAAACGTCTGAACCAGCCCCTTGCGGGCCGCCGAGACGTCAGCCCGCTGGCCGGTCGCGGGCGTATACCAGCAGGTCACCTGCCAGATATTGGCGGCCGGCTTGCCGGTGAGGTAGCCGGCCAGCAGGCCGGCCACGTAGGCCTGCGACCCGTAGGCCGAGCCGTCCGCGCTGTGCTGCACGTCCTGGGCGGCCACGTCCACCGGGATCTTCGTGTACCTCGGTACCTGCACCAGGGCCTCGAAGAACCGGGTGGTCGCGTAGACCGGGTTCTCGATCTGGGCCCGGGTTCCCCACCCCTGCGACGGCCGCTGCTGGAACACGCCGAGCGAATCGCGGTCGCCGTAGGGCAGGTTCTCCAGCTGCGATTCCTGCATGGCCGTGGCCAGGGCGATGGTGAGCGCCTGCTCCGGCAGGTGGCGGCGGGCCGCCACGCCGGCGATCAGCGACGCGATGCCGGCCTGGCCCGGGTCCAGATCGGTGCTGTACGCCGCCGGGCCGAGCTGGCATCCGGGCGGTGGCGGCGAAGTAGCCGTTATCCGGTCGAAGGCATAGCGAGCCGCTAGGGCAAGGCCACCCAGCGCTACCGCGATGACCAGCACGACGATCGCGGTCCGCGTGAAGAGAGAGCGATCGGCCGGCACATCACAGAAGCTACCTGGGTTCGATAGGCTCCCGCTCCATGAGCCAGACTTCCCCGCTGCCTGCGGTCATCGACGAACTATGGGAACGGCGCGCAGATCTGACCCCGTCGGACACCAAGGCCCGCGAAGCCGTCGTCGGCGCCGTCGACTCGATCGACGCCGGCCAGGCGCGGGTGGCGTGGGTTGACCCCTCATCCGACTCGGTAGTTGTCGACGAGCGGGCCAAGCGGGCGATTCTGCTCGCGTTCCGCGTGTTGCCGATGGCGCGGTCGCAGGTGGGTGACTTCCGCTACGACGACCGGGTGCCGCTGAAGACCCGGCTCGACGGAGTGCGCGTGCTGCCGGGCGCGATCGCGCGCTGGGGTTCATATGTGGCGCCGGGCACCGTGCTGATGCCGTCGTTTGTCAACATCGGGGCGTACGTGGACTCCGGCACGATGGTCGACACCTGGGCCACGGTCGGTTCCGCCGCCCAGATCGGCCGCAACGTCCACCTGTCCGGCGGGGTAGGTATCGGCGGCGTGCTCGAGCCACCGAGTGCCGTTCCGGTCGTGGTGGAGGACGAGGCCATGATCGGCTCGCGCGCCATGGTCGTCGGCGGCGCCCGGGTCCGTGCGGGTGCCGTGCTCGGCGCCGGCGCGATCTTGACCGCGACCACGCACGTCATCGACGTAGAGACAGGTGCCGAACTGCCCGCGGGCGAGGCCCCGGCCTGGTCCGTCTGCGTAGGCGGCACCCGCCCCCGCAAGTTCGCCGGCGGCGAGTTCGGCATGCCCTGCCTGCTAGTCCTGCGCCGCCTAGAACCCGGCCAGCGCCACGACAAGTCCGAGCTAAACGCCATCCTCCGCGACCACGGCCTAGACGCGTAATCTTCGCGGCCGCTAGCTGTGCTGGCCGCCCGCGGAGCGCGGAGTAGTCACATCCGCCACTTGCGTCACGCATGCCTCGCAGTTCGCGTCGGCAACGGATATCGGTCGCGGGCCGCGAACAACGCGGAAGATCGCTTCAACGCGGTAGAAAATGATGCTGTGAGCAGGGTTTTCTTCCGTGTTGGGATTATTTACCGCGCTAGTTCCCCTGACCGCCACGGGACATTAACCCCGGTCGCGGTGAGCGCCGGGGGGACTGGCTACCTTTGGTACACGATGAGCGTTAATTCAGAGCCGCACCGGCGGATCCGCCGCCAGGGACCCGTCACGCTGCGCGGCAAGCAGATACCGGCGACCACCACCGACCAGCGCCTGCTCGACCGGCGCGGGCCCGCCGATTGGGTGCATACCGACCCGTGGCGGGTGCTGCGGATCCAGGCCGAGTTCGTCGAGGGCTTCGGCCTGCTCGCCGAACTAGGGCCGACGGTGTCGATCTTCGGCTCGGCGCGGACGGCCAGGGAAAACGCGGAGTACCAGGCCGCCGAACGCATCGCGGCTGGTCTGGCCAAGGTCGGCTATTCGGTAATCACCGGCGGCGGTCCGGGCATCATGGAGGCCGCCAACAAGGGAGCGACAGAAGGCGGCGGCGTCTCGGTCGGGCTTGGCATCGAGTTGCCACGGGAACAGGGGCTCAACGAGTACGTCGACATCGGGCTAGAGTTCCGGTACTTCTTCGTCCGGAAGACGATGTTCATCAAGTACTCGCAGGCGTTCGTCGTGATGCCTGGCGGGTTCGGCACGCTGGACGAGCTGTTCGAGGCGCTGAC